>CALIZI010000051.1 GCA_938028705.1 uncultured Saprospiraceae bacterium
AGTTGTAGGACGCAATACAAATACATTTTTTCGTATTTAATTGATTTTTAAATTATTATAAAATAAAAAACAAGAATATTTTATATACGTACTATCGACACTTTTACATTTTACATTTATTATTTTACATTTTACATTCCAAAAAAAAGTTAAAAAACTTTTTTAACAATGTACTAATTACTAATTCCCCATCACTAATTACTAAACAAATAAATGAGTTTTACAGACAAAATCAACAATGACCTCAAAACGGCAATGAAAGCCAAAGACCAAGATACCATGCGTACTTTGCGGGCTATCAAATCCGCTATTTTATTGGCGAATACAGATGGTTCGGGCGAAGAAATGACAGAAGAGCGCGGTACAAAAATCCTCCAAAAATTACTCAAACAACGCAAAGAATCATTGGATATTTACGTCAAACAAGGGCGTGAAGACCTGGCAGCAGTGGAGCAATCGGAAATCAATGTGATTGAAAAATATTTGCCCGAACCTATGAGTGAAGCGGACGTAGAAAAAGCTGTACAAGGTATCATCACTGAAACGGGCGCAACATCTATGAAAGATATGGGCAAAGTCATGGGCATGGCTACCAAGAAATTGGCAGGACAAGCCGATGGCAGAGTCATCTCAACAATAGTTAAAAAGCTGCTTAGTTGATAGTTCATGGTTCATAGTTGATAGTAAAACGCGAAAAAATTTCATACATATATGTTCACTATGAACTATGAACCATCAACCATGAACTGATAAAATCATGTTTGTCGATATTTTCATCATCGGAATGGTCATATTCGCTTTCTATGCAGGATATAGTAAGGGGATTATCAATACATTACTTACCGTAGTGGCAGCTATGGTGGCTTTCATAGCTACCCTCAAATGTACGCCTGCTACGGCGGTTATTTTGGCATCTGTCCTACCTGCTTACTCGGCTTTGGTGCCGCCTTTGGCTTTTATTACAACTTTTTTAGTGGCGATACTTGCCGTCCGAATTGTAGCACGCGCTTTTGAGGGCGGACTGGAAACCATGAACCTCAACTTCATCAACAAAACCTGCGGCGGATTAATCCTCGCTGCTTTAGGTGTTTTTCTGATGAGTTGTTTATTTATGTTTTTGGACAAAGCCTACCTACTCACACCCGACATGAAAAGGACTTCCCAACTCTACGAACATCTCAAACCTATCCCCGAAACAGGCTTCCAACTTGCGAAAACCGCTTTTCCCATTGTCAAAGGTATGTTTAGCGATATCGTTGAACTGTTTGACCAAATTCCTGCAAATGAAATCGGCACCGGCACAAATTCTACTGGTCGATAATTACGATTCTTTTACCTATAATTTGTACGATTATATCTGCCAACTTGGGGCAGTGTGTACCGTTATTCGCAATGATGAATATCCGATTAAGGCTATTCAAAAGATGTCTTTCGACGGGTTGGTACTTTCTCCCGGTCCCAAAACACCCAAAGATGCAGGCTTACTGATGCAACTTATCCAAACCTTTCATCGTACAAAACCTATACTGGGAATTTGTTTGGGGCATCAGGGTATCTGTGAATTTTTTGGCGCAAAATTGGTCAAGGCAGCATTGCCCATGCACGGCAAAACTTCCCTCATTCGACATACAGGACATCCACTTTTTGAGAATATCCCTTTGGAATTTGAAGTTATGCGGTATCATTCGTTGATTATACAAGGCATAGAAAATACGGATTTGGATATTATTGCCGGCACAGCAACTAATGAGATTATGGCAATAGCACATCGGGAATTTCCCTTGACAGGTGTACAATTTCATCCCGAATCTATATTGACTCAATACGGTTTAGAACTATTGAACAATTGGCTAATGATCGTTTGTCAACAAAAAATACTCTCCAAACAGACCTTAAAAAATGATTAAAAAAGTTAATTTTGCATTATGCAAGTAGCAACACATATCATAGAAGAAGATAAATTCAAATACATGGAGAGCGGCAAGGGAGAGACCTTGGTACTCCTGCATGGCTTGTTTGGCGGATTGAGTAATTTTGCGCCACTTATCCAGCACTTCGAAGAAAGACTAAATGTTGTCGTACCTATACTGCCTATTTTTGAACTTCCTAGAAAAGAAGCGACTATAGATAATTTATTGATTTATATAAAAGAATTTATAGAGCATAAAGGTTACGAAAAAATACATATTCTCGGCAATTCTTTAGGTGGTCATATCGGTTTGTTGTATGCATTGGATAAGCCCGAAAAAATAAAATCCATGATACTTACCGGAAGTTCGGGCTTGTACGAAAGTGCCTTTGGTTCGGGTTTTCCGAGACGCGGAAGCTACGAATACATCAAAGAACGCACCGAACAAACTTTTTATGACCCCAAAACAGCCACTAAAGAACTGGTAGATGAAGTCTTTGAAATCGTGAACAATATTGACAAAGCCATGCGTGTCATCACCACCGCCAAATCTGCAATTCGACACAACCTCGAACACAAACTACACGAGATTAAAGCACCAACTTTGCTAATTTGGGGCGTACACGACCAAGTCACGCCTTTCGAGGTCGGCAAGGCTTTTCACAAACATATCAAACACTCCGAATTTGTTGCCTTCGACAAAAGCGGACACGCACCAATGATGGAAGAACCCGAAAAATTTAATGCTGCATTGGAGGCTTTTTTGGAGAAGTTGGGTTAGGTTGATGTAAATTTCACCAAAATAATAGTCGGAACAGGGATAACTTCATCCAAACAATCAGTAATGAAAACATCTTTATTTTTTGGATAATTAAATTATTTGATGTATTTTTACAGACACTCAATTGTTAGCTTGGCATTAAAATTCGCTTAGTTTACACAAAAAAACAATCTACCTGAACCTTAACACACAATGACTACGTTTACCATCCTATCATTCACAGATATAGGCAAGATTATAGAAATAATAGCGAATTACGGTATTGGTCAAGGGTTACTTACAATACTTATCTTAGGTTTTATGTTCTTCCTTTACAAAAGAGATATGGAAACCTTCACGAGCAAGTTCTTGACGCAAAACAAAAGGAAATTGACAGACTTTCAGAGGAGAACGAAACCTACAGAAAAATGTTTATGAACCTTGTAAAAGAGCAACTCAATATGGAAGATTTATCTAAAAGGCAAAATATAGAAGGACAGGAAACGTTAGATTTGGTGGAACCTCCCGAAAAAGCAAAGAAAAGTTCCGATAGCAAAAGAAAAAATAAAAACTAATTGGCGGGGATAGGGCAACGATAAAATAAAAAAATTATGACTTTATTTATTGGAATCTCCTTATTGACCTTGTACTTTTTGATAAAATGGAATATTAAACTCAAAAGAAGCTTAGTACAAGACACAACAATGTTCAGAATGTCTCAACTTAGAGGAGAAGTTATTGAATATACACAACAAAAATGGCAAACCTTGGGTAAATCAGACGTTAAATATGCCGTAGAGTTGATAGATTTAACTTCCTTTACCATAGATAATCACAAAGAGTTTTATGACTCCTTCACTTTGAAACAGATAAAAGAACCCATTATTCAACATTTAATAATTCAAAAAAAAGAAATTGACCATACCAAGACAAGTATAAACGAAATACACAATAAAACCATAAAATCAATGTACGCGAAATTCGCAATGATTCTTTTGGAAAATATAAAAGAGCATACGTTTTTCTTTAAATTCAGATTAGTATTTGCTATATTTAAGATATTTGTCGGGCTAATGTTTTCACGTACTTTCGTTAAAAAAGTTGATAGTTATAAAGAATGGATTAGTATGCGGGAAAGTGACTTTTCCAAATATGGAAAGACACTCTATGTTTAAAATAAAAAGCATAATAATATTCAATATTTTAAATTTAAATAAACCTCTCGATTTTCATAAACTACTAATAAAGTTACTATACTTTATTTTCGCTTTGCAATTTCACTCACCTTGTATTGCACAGCAATACAATTTCATCAAATACAGCATATCAGATGGCTTGCCGCAGTCGCAGGTCTATGCCGCACACCAAGATAGTCGGGGTTATATATGGTTTGGTACACAAGGTGGTGGTTTAAGTCGTTTTGACGGCAATAAATTTGAAAATTTCTCCACCAAAAACGGACTGCCCTCCAATTATATTCAGGCAATATACGAAGACATCAACCGACAAATTTGGGTCAGTACCAAACGCGGTATCTGTCGCTTTACGGGGCGGCGTTTTGAGCCGATTTTACAGGGTAATGATGCAGTAACAAACGCATGGGCTTTTGTACAAAAAAACGACTCTACCCTGTGGGTCGGTACACGTACAGGCATACTCGCGTACTCGCATACACAGGATACACTCCTAGGTGCAAATACAAGTCCGCAACTCCGAAAATCACCTGTAAATCAATTCTTTAGCACACCCGAAGGCTTATGGATAGCCACCGATGACGGTGCATGGCTGACAGGTAAAAAGACCGAATGGTTCAGCAGCCCCGGCGACAAACAAATACAAGGCATCACAGCCGATACAGCAGGCAATATCTGGCTGATAGCCTTCGATGGCAGCGTCAAAATTATTGACAAAAACACCCTCCAACCTATCCGTCAATTCAAAGAAGAAAAACTTGCTAAAACCCAATGTGCCTACACCGCACCCGATGGAAAAATTTGGGTCGGCACACAGAAAAACGGCATTGCCATTTACATGCCCGAAGATTCTGCATGGGTGAGTGTGTCGGAGCGTGAAGGCTTGACGCATCCGCATGTTCGTAGCATTTTAAGTGATAAATGGGATAATATTTGGATAGCCACGTCAGGTGGTGGTGTGACGAAATATTTGGGGCAGTTTTTTATTCATTTTAATGAAAATAGTGGACTGCACGGCAATCGCATTTATGCACTTCACAAAACCGCTGATGACCGGATTTGGTACTCCGCTTCCACTAATGGACTTGGCACTTACAACGGGCAGCGATTCCAAAAATCAGAACGGGATAGTGCCTATATTGATGTCAAAAGCCGGGCAATATTTCAGGATTCGCGGCAGCGGTTGTGGATAGGTACACAGCAAAAAGGCATCGTGATATTAGATACAATTGACTCCCTCTCTTATCGCCTGATGACTACGGACGACGGACTGCCGAGCAACTGGATTCACAGCATCGCGGAAGATGAAATAGGCGATATTTGGGTGGCTACTCAAACTCAAGGAATCGCACGAATCATAGAGGTGGATTCGAGTTTTACGTATATTAAAAAATATGGTCAGGAAGACGGGCTGGATGAACTAAAAATCACAACTTTGTGTAGCGACAATAATCGTAGAATATGGTTTGCCACACGCAGTGGAAAAGTCGGATATTTTGAACAGGGAGAATTGGTAAATATCTATGACCAAAACAATGGTCTGCCGAATGTCGCCATTCGTTCTATTGCTTTTGATAGTCTCGGATATACTTGGATTGGCACTGCCGGTGATGGTATTTTCACCTTGAATCCCGAAGCGGAAACCGCTGTTTTTGAGCCACTCAAATCAGAGGACGGATTGACTTCCGATAATATTTATGTCTTGATTTTCGATAAGCAAGGCAACCTGTGGGCAGGCAGCGAAAACGGTCTAGATAAAATCACACTCAACGAAACAGGAACGGTATTGGACGTGCAGCACTACGGCAGAAATGAGGGCTTTTTGGGTATAGAAACCTGTCAAAATTCAGCCATTAGCGACCATGAAGGCAACCTGTGGTTTGGTACGATGAACGGCTTGACCAAACACACGTTATCACAAAAAAGCCGGAAGGCTTTACCGCCTGTTTTGCATTTTGAAGATATTTCTTTATTTTACAAATCTCTTTCACAAACGTCTTATAATGAATGGATTACACCTTCCGGCGGATTAAAAACGGGTTTGGAATTACCCTATCATCGCAATCATTTGAGCTTTGATTTTAAGGCAATCAATCTGAGTAAACCGGAGTCTATTCGCTATCGTTGGAAGCTGGAAGGTGTGGAGGAAGATTGGTCGCCGCTGTCATCGCGGGAGTCGGTCAATTATTCGCAATTATCACCGGGAGAATACACCTTTAAAGTACAGGCAGTGTCGGACGAAGATTTGTTTTCCGAACCTATCGCCGCTTCATTTTTGATTAAAAAACCCTTCTGGCAATTGTGGTGGGTGCAGGCTTTGGCGGCAGCTATCGTATTATTATTTGGTTTTATTTTTATAAAAAACAGAATTAAAAATATTCGTAAAAAAGAAGCTGCAAAACGGGAAAAATTAGAAATCAGAAATCGCGTATTGGAACTGGAGCAGAAAGCCCTGCAATTGCAAATGAACCCGCATTTTATTTTTAATGCTTTGAATAGCATACAATCGCTGGTGGCAACAAAAGACTACACACAGGCACGCAATCAGATTAATAATTTTGCAACTTTGATGCGAGGTATTTTATCCAATTCGCGTCAGGAAAATATCACTTTGCAGGAAGAGATTAACACGCTGGAAAAGTACCTGAAAATGGAACAATTTTGCCAGCGTGTACCCTTTGAGTTCGACATTCAGCCGCCGAAAAATGCCGATGCAGAAGAAATTGAATTGCCGCCAATGTTGATTCAACCTTTTGTCGAAAATGCGGTCATTCACGGTATTTCTCATTTGCAAAATACTACCGGAAAAGTATCCATTATTTTCACTACACAAAACGAATTATTGACCTGCGTAATACGCGATAACGGCGTAGGCAGAAAACGCGCCAATGAACTCCGCCAAACGAAGCAAGCCGGACACCAATCGGTAGCAATGGATGTGACCCGCCAACGACTGGAAGCCATGAAAGGCAAGCTACGATATATTGCTCTTGACATTCAAGATATAACAGATGAAAAGGAGGAAGTAAAAGGTACAGAAGTATTGGTGCAGATGCCTTTGGTGGTGAATTTTTGAGTGTGGAGAATGGAATGCGGATTTGGCGGATTGTGCAGATTTTTTTAATTATTTTAAAATAAAAATATTTGTAAATAATTATTTTTCAGATTAAAATAAAGTAAAAATAAATTTATTAATTTTTTTATAAAAAAAATACATTATACCGAAAAAATCCACATTATCCGGTAAATCTGCGAAAATCTGTGTTCTATCTCTCATCATTTAAATCAAATCCATGCACACCGCTCAATCTGAATTTGGTACTTTAAAAACGGTTTATCTCAAATCCATTGCCGATGGTTTTATTGACCAACCAAGCATCAATACGCAATGGGAGTCGCTGAATTATCTGGATTGTCCGAATTACGAAAAAGCCTTTGCAGAATATACGGATTTTGTTGCTGCAATTCAATCCACAGGTTGCGATATTCAATTTTTTGATAAAGACGAGCGTACAGGTATGGATTCGATATATTGCCGCGATGCAAGTATCGCTACCGACTACGGTATGGTCATCTGCAATATGGGCAAAGGACAAAGAAAAGGTGAACCTGAAGCCCAACGAAAAATCTTTGAGGAAAGGGGCATCAAGGTCTTGGGTGCTATCGAATCTTCGGGTACGCTTGAAGGCGGTGACGTAGCATGGTTGGATGAAAAAACGCTTGCCGTCGGACATACGTATCGTAGCAATATGGAGGGCTTCCGACAACTCAAAATGATGCTCGAACCCAAAGGAATTGAGGTCATTCAAGTGATGATGCCACATTATAAAGGCGTGAATGATGTCTTTCACCTGATGTCTGTTTTTAGTCCTGTGGATAAGGATATAGCGGTGGTGTATTCGCCTTTAGTGCCTATCTATTTTCGGAGTTTATTGATAGAAAAAGGTTATCACTTGGTAGAAGTACCGGACGAAGAATTTGATTCTATGGGCTGCAATGTGTTGGCACTTGCTCCGCATGATTGTCTGATGGTAGCGGGAAATCCGAAAACAAAAGCGGGCTTGCAAACTGCCGGATGTACAGTGCGGGAGTATGCAGGGCAACACATCAGCATTATGGGCGGTGGCGGTCCGACTTGCTTGACACGACCTGTTTTTAGGTTGAAGTAAGACGTGGAAACAAAAAAGTCCCCAACCTTTCGGTTGAGGACCCGCTCTGTATTGTTTTCGGTATAAACTTATATAGATAGTTTGTGTCCGTTTGTCGTCAAGTGCAACGTCCGTTCACCGTCTATCGTTTTACGCCATATTAGCGATAATTTCATCTCCAAATTCCGAACATTTCAACTTAGTTGCGCCTTTCATAAGGCGTTCAAAATCGTAGGTGACACGTTTCTTGCCTATTGCACCTTCGATGCCATTGACGATGAGTTGTCCGGCTTCTTTCCAACCCATATAATCCAACATCATCACACCCGAAAGAATGACTGAACTTGGATTCACCTTGTCTTGTCCGGTGTATTTGGGTGCTGTACCATGTGTCGCTTCAAACAATGCAATACCTGTTTGATAATTGATATTCGCTCCCGGAGCGATACCTATGCCACCTACCGTAGCCGCGAGTGCGTCGGAGACATAATCGCCATTCAAATTCAAGGTAGCGATAACTGAATATTCTCTCGGACGAGTCAAAATTTGTTGCAAAAAGGCATCTGCAATGACATCTTTTATGATAAGTTCGCCGCCGTCATGCTTAATCGTTTGCCAAGGTCCGCCGTCGAGGTCTTGACCGCCAAATTCGCGCTTCGCCAATTCGTAACCCCACTCCTTAAACTTACCTTCTGTAAACTTCATGATGTTACCTTTATGTACTAAGGTCACCGAAGGTTTACCTTCTTCAATCGCAAATTTGATGGCAGCCCGCACCAAACGCTCCGTACCTTCCACCGATACCGGCTTGACACCCAACGATACTGAATCAGGGAAGCGAATTTGGGTCACGCCCATTTCTTCCATCAAAAATTTCTTGACTTTTTCGTTCTCGTCCGTACCGTTGAGGTACTCAATACCTGCGTAAATATCCTCCGTATTTTCACGAAAAATAACCATATCCACGTATTCAGGATGCACCACAGGAGAAGGCACTCCATCAAAGTAACGCACCGGACGCACACAAGCGAATAAGTCCAGTTTTTGGCGCAAAGCCACATTCAAAGAACGGATACCACCACCAACGGGCGTGGTCAAAGGACCTTTGATACCCACAAGGTATTCGCGCATGGCATCAAGCGTAGCCTGTGGCAACCACTCTCCGGTCTTGTCCATCGCTTTTTGTCCGGCATACACCTCTTTCCATTCGATTTTGCGTTTGCCGCCGTAGGCTTTTTCCACTGCCGCATCCAAAACACGCACAGCTGATGCCCATATATCAGGACCAATACCGTCGCCTTCAATAAAAGGAATAATCGGCTGGTCAGGTACATTTAATTTTTCGTTGTTTATCGTAATTTTTTGTCCACTCATTTGTTATGTAGTGATTAGTTTGATTAGTGAGTAGTGATTAGTTGGCGGATTTCGCTACGCGAAATTTTATGATACCGACTCAACTCGCAATTCGCAATAAATTGCTAACTTGAGAAAATTCCAAAAAACAAATTCCAATAAAGACACCTTCACTTAATGTGAGTTTGGAATTGGGAATTTGTGTTTTGAAATTTGTAATAAATTAATCGGTCAACCAATTACTTTTTCAAAAACGGCTGCAAAGATAAGCAATTGCCGGATACTTTAAAAATCACTTTCACAGAAATATTCACCCAAATAAAAACTCTTGCTACTCTTCACACTCTACTCTCCACTCTCTTACTCTTCACTCTCTACTCACTAACCTGTTCACTAATTTTACCAAACCTTCTTTCTCTTTGTTGAAAATTGAGAATAGCCTCGTAGAGGTTGTCTTTACGGAATTCGGGCCAAAAAATAGGTGTGAAGTATAGTTCGCAATAGGCGATTTGCCAGAGGAGGAAATTGCTGATGCGGGTCTCGCCGCTGGTGCGAATGAGGAGTTCAGGGTCGGGAATATCGGCTGTACTGAGGTGGGCTTCAAAGGTTGTTTCTGTGATATTGCCGGGTTGGATATTATTATCTTTGGCGGCTTGCGCGATGTTGTTGACGGCTTGCATAATCTCCCAACGCGCACTATAATTGAGCGCAAGAACGAGCGTCATACGAGTATTATCTTTGGTGAGTTCGATGGCTTCCAAGAGTTCTTTATAACATTTTTCGGGTAGGTTTTTGATGTCGCCGATGGCTTGCAGACGGATGTTATTTTTCGTCAGCGTTTTGAGTTCCTTGCGAATCGTCGTCACCAACAAAGTCATCAGCGCATTGACTTCGCTGGCAGGTCGCCCCCAGTTCTCTGTCGAAAAAGCATACAGCGTCAAATATTCGACCCCCAACTCGGCAGCTGCTTCAGTCGTTTCCCGCACGGCTTTTACACCGTTCTGATGCCCGAAGATTCTCATTTTGCCATGTTGCTTCGCCCAACGCCCGTTGCCATCCATGATGACTGCAATGTGGCGAGGCAATCTTGTAAGGTCTATTTGCGCTTTTAAATCCATGCGTTGTTTTATTTCACTGACAAATTGGACTCTGGACAGAGGAAATTGGGAAATTTGGAAATTCGGTAAAACCCTTTATTTTAGAATTTTATAAAAAATAATTATTTACATATTTTGTTTTAATAATAAAAATAAAACAATGGATAATCAATGCTTTATAAAATTAAACCTAATTTCCCAGTTCCCTAATTCCCATTCTGTCCAAAGTCCAATGACAAAGATACAAAAAATAAAAGTTTAAACCTTTACCGACTATGCTATTCATAAATTATAAAATTTATATATTTTTTTAATATAAAAATCATAAAACGAGTTGAAGAACGGTCTGCCAGATTGCAGTAAATCTAAGGTTACAGTTGTACATAAAGCATACGTTTTACCTTCTTTAAATTTGGATAAGGAAGGATGCGTTTTTTGACTTTGTGCATTAAAAGCTAAAAAGGAAGACAACAGAAGTTGCACTAATTGCTTCATAGTTGAGTCCACATTAGAAAGTATAGAAATTCAAAAAAGTTAAAATTTTATTTTTATATTAAATAATAATAAAAAATAAATATAAAATATTTTTATTGTATTTACGAATTTTTATTTAAATTATTTTTTAATTAAAAATTTAATTTTATTAAAATCGTTTTTTCTCATTATTAATGCAGACTCATAGTTTTATTTTTTTTTGAAAAAAATATTTTTATAAAAAAAAACGACAAGATAACTTGAAATATCTTGTCGTTTTTAATTGATAATCAATAATTTAGCGTTTTGCTTTACGCAAAATAAATATAAATCCCAATCACAATCGCCACCACAAGTCCACCAACCGGATAGACCAATTTCCACGGTGAAATATCCACTTGTTTGGTATATTCTTGCTCATAATCCGTAGCTCGCGGACGTATTTTTCCAATGACCAACATCATAATCACATTCAACACAAAAAGAATCGCCATGACGTGTAGGAAGTGTGGATAAGCTGTTTTTTCGATGACTTCTAATGCTGCGGCATCCGTCACACCACTTGCTTCGGCTTTGGCTAAAGCACTTTTAACCATATTGGGTTTGAGGATAAATTGACTGATGAAATATAATATCGCACCAAATAGAATCCCAATATTCGCAGCTATCGCGGGTACTCGCTTGGTCAAATATCCGACAATGATAATCGTGAAAATCGGAATACTATAACAGCCATTGACTTCTTGCAAATAACCAAACAGACCATCGGGCGCATTGGCAATTAGAGGAGCAATAAACATCGCAAGTATCGCCAAAACAACTCCAAAGGCTTTTCCGGCGCGTACTATTTCGCTTTCTGTCGCATCTTTTTTAATATGTTGTTTGTAAATATCAACACCGAATAGTGTTACCGAACTATTCAAAGCACTATTAAAGGAACTCAATATCGCCCCAAACAAAACCGCCGCAAAGAAACCAACCAAACCCGCCGGAAGCACCTTTGCTACCAATCGCGGATAGGCTTCGTCCGGCACATCGAGTTGACCTTGAAAGATGTGAAAAGCAATCACACCGGGCAACACCACGATAAGCGGACCGAGTATTTTGATAAATGCCGCGAGCATCAAACCCTTTTGTCCTTCCTTGAGGTTTTTGGCTGCGAGGGCGCGTTGGATAATAGCCTGATTGGTACCCCAATAAAAAAGTTGTACCAACATCATACCCGTAAAAATAGTCGCAAAAGGAACGGAAGCTGTATTGCTACCTATCGAATTAAATTTGTCGGGATTGTCTGCCATTAGCGTGCTAAATCCTTGCCCGATACTTCCGTCGCCGATGAACATCAAGCCAAAAATCGGTATCAATATTCCGCCAATCAACAAGCCAATCGCATTGATAGTATCCGACACTGCAACGGCTTTCAAACCACCAAAAACAGCGTAAATCGACCCAACAATACCGATACTCCAAACGCTAATCCACAAGGCAGCGGTCTTGGAAACGCCGAGCAATTCCGGCAATTCAAACATCGTACTAAACGCCAGTCCACCGGAGTACAAAACTATCGGCAACAGCACCACGACATAGCCCGTAAGAAACAGTCCCGAAGCAATTGTCTTAGTCGAAACGGCATAGCGTCGGGCGAGAAATTGCGGTACGGTGGTCAAGCCGCCTTTGAGGTATCGCGGCAACAAAAATACTGCCGTCACGACCATCGCAATAGCCGCGAGTGTCTCCCAAGCCATCACCAAAATACCCTCTGAATATGCCGAGCCATTCAAACCAATCAGTTGTTCGGTAGAAAGATTGGTCAGCAATAAGGACCCTGCAATGACGGTTGCCGTAAGGCTTCTGCCTCCCAAAAAATAGTCGTCGGCAGAGTTTTTAGAGCCGCGCGTGGAATACCACGCAATACCCGCCACCAGTAGCGTAAATCCTAAAAAAGAGATGAGTCCCATAGTGTAGTGTTCGTTCTTTTTATATAAAAATTTCCTTGACCCCTTTCTCTAATGAATGGCAGAAAAGGTCAAGGCTTTTGTTCTTGTTTCTTGCTTTTGTGAGTGTTCTATTTTTTCTGAATGGTCGGCTCAATTGGTCGTATTTTACAAACGCATCTTTAATAGTCAATACGTTTTTCTCTTTCTTTTTCAGGGTTTTATTGAGCATTTTAAAATAAGCTTCTTTTGCTTTGTTGTATTCGCAGGTGTCGCTCTTATTTTTTTCGTGCAATGCCAATATCCATGCTTCCGTTTCTTCTATCGCAATGGCGTAATATAGGTTTTCGTAAGGTTGATTGAGCCATTCCTTGATTTTTGTGATGACATTTAAACGGAGTTTTTCGGAGTAATTTTTGTCTTTTGTTTTCGGTGGTTCGCTGACTTCGTAATTGATTAAATCTCTTTCTGCGGTGTCTATTTGGATGATTAGGGCAAGATTGTCGGCGGAAGGATTCTCGTTAAAAAAGTCATCAATAATTTC
This sequence comes from uncultured Saprospiraceae bacterium, assembly GCA_938028705.1. Lineage (GTDB taxonomy): Bacteria > Bacteroidota > Bacteroidia > Chitinophagales > Saprospiraceae > JAHDEO01. The sequence goes on from CALIZI010000051.1 coordinate 13,413, forward strand.
TCTATCAATACAATTTTGTCGAACAATTGTCCAATTGCTAAACGAAGCAATTTTTTGTTGTCGTTGTTGATAAAAATCTTCTTCATCCGTACTCAAATCAGGAACAAGAAACTGAACTTGTGTACTGATGTCAATATCAAGTATGCCTTTTAGGATATTTGCAATGACAGCATGGTCGCTTTTCCCCTCCGCAATAATACCAATAATAAGATTCTCCATTTATAAGAAATTTTGCGGAAGACCACCCAATTTACCTCTCATCCACAGCTCAGATAATTTGTATTTGGATTGCCCGTTTTGTGGTTTAAATTCAATTCGTTTGGTTTTTGTATGCCCTTCATCAGTACGATTGACAACAAACAATCTTTGTTCGGTCAAATTAATACCATCTAACACCGCCGGATTATGCGTCGTAATCAACACTTGCTTACCCGTAATTTCCGCTAATTCAGAAATAGCCTTCATCAATGCCCGACAAATTTTAGGATTCAATGCCGTCTCAATATTATCAATCGCAAAAAATGAGGGTGTTTTTTTACTAATAAATAAGGCTAAATAAAATAGGACGTATAATGCGCCTTCATTCGCATTTTCTGCGGCGAAGATGTTGTTATTTTTTCGCATGAATTGGTCAACGAAATATAATCTTGACGTGCTGCGACCTAATCGGTGTCCTTCAAATTTTAATCTGTCTTGTTCATCCACAAAAACATCTTCTAACCATGAAATGAAATGACTGTAATCTCTCAACAATTGCCACTCCTTCTCGTCGAAAGAACTTAATAAGATGTCGAGATTCTCGCCATTTAATCCGAGCGGACGTTTTCGACTGTCTTTTGTAATACCGCGTAAGGCAGGTGTGTTGAGTGTGTAAATTTGAAAATTCATCAATTTACCATAAAAATCAAATGTTCTGACTTCTGAAAGGAATGTATCTGTTTTATTAGAAGAAGCGAACTCATCATATAATTTATCAAATGATTCTCTTAGAACTTTTTCTTTTCGCGGATTATTGGGAAAAACAACATCTTCAGACATTTTTTTAGCTAACAATTTCTTAATAGCTACATCACTCCAATTAGAGAAGATGTCACCTGAATCTGAAGGTAAAAGTTCAACTTTGTAAAGGTCAGGTGCAAATTCTTCCATATTTTTTTTGTAAGCTGTTAGCTCTAATTTTATTGAGTCATTTGTCTTTTTTCCTATGAAAGAATTGAACATTAAGTTGGGCTTAGTAATTCTAATACCTCTATTTTCTAAATCTTCAACCGATAAATCAAACCCCTTCGCCGCACTAAACATAGCCACCGCCTCCAAAATATTCGACTTCCCCGCCCCATTTGCACCAATAAAAACATTGACCCTACCGAGTTCTATTTCATCATCTACGATGGATTTATAATTTTTTATGCTGATTTTTTTAATCATGTTTATTGTGTTTTTTTGTAAAAATAAACATTTTTTTGGATGTAATGCAAAGTAGCGCGACACTTCCAGTTCGCGTCCCGTAGAACGGTGCTTCCAGCCCGTTCCTCGCGTATGTATAGCCAAACTAACGCGGCGCGGACTGGAAGTACCGCGCTACGGTGGGCTACGTTCAAATATATTGGTTGATTATATTCTCAAATAACTCCTGTCGTCCACTGCGCTGCGTTGGTTCGCCTACCTTTCGCGCAATCGCCGAGAGGTCGGTCAAACTCAACTCGCCTTCTTCATAACTCTTCCCTTCGCCCTCATCAAATGAACTATAACGTTCAGTACGCAATTGCTTATAATTGGATGTCTCCAAAATCTCGTCTGCAATCAGCAAAGCCCTTGCAAAAGCATCCATCCCACCGATATGTGCATGAAACATATCCGCCAAATCCGTCGAATTACGGCGTGTTTTGGCATCGAAATTAATGCCGCCGCCTTGCAAGCCGCCCGATTCGATAATGACCAACATCGCCTGTGTGAGTTCGTAAATATTTATGGGAAATTGGTCAGTATCCCAACCATTTTGGTAGTCGCCGCGATTGGCATCAATGCTGCCCAACATTCGGGCATCTGCCGCAACTTGCAATTCATGTTGAAAGGTATGCCCCGCGAGTGTCGCATGATTGACCTCAATATTCATCTTAAAATCATTCGCCAAATTATAATCTCGCAAAAAACCCGCGACAGTTGCCGCATCATAATCGTATTGATGTTTGCTTGGTTCGCAAGGCTTGGGTTCTATGAAAAAAGTACCTTCAAAACCTTGTCCGCGTGCATAGTCTCGCGCCATCGTCAGGAAACGTGCCAAGTGGTCGAGTTCGCGCTTCATATCCGTATTCAACAAGGACAAATAGCCCTCGCGTCCGCCCCAAAAGACGTAATTTTCACCGCCTAATTTCATGGTTACATCCAGTGCATTTTTCACCTGCGCCCCTGCATACGCCACGACTTCAAAATCAGGATTCGTAGCCGCACCATTCATATAGCGTGGATGCGAAAACAAGTTTGCCGTACCCCACAGCACCTTTACGCCCGTTGCCTTCTGATGCTCCAAAGCATAATCCGAAATCACCTCCAATCGCTTCTCAAATTCTGCCAAAGAATCCCCTTCATCCACCAAATCAAGATCGTGAAAACAGTAATACGGAATACCCAATTTGGTCATAAATTCAAAGGCTGCATCCATTTTATCTTTGCCACGCTGAAGGGCATCATCCGCCGCAAGCCAGGGGAACGCCTTAGTCGGTGCGCCAAAAGGGTCGCTGCCCGTATTGCCAAAGGAATGCCAGTAGGCTACCGCAAAACGGAGGTGTTCGAGCATCGTTTTTTCGCGCACGATACGGGTAGGTTCGTACCATTTATACGACAATGGATTATCAGAACTTTTACCTTCGTATCTGATGTTTGGGATGTCTTTGAAATATTGATTTGCCATAGTTGTAGAATGAGTAAATGAGTAGATGAATAAATGAGTAAATGCCCTTACTTATATCCATTTTGCAAGTCCCACTCATCACTCATTGAATTGATAAATTTTCTGAATCTCTTTGCTCTTGCTATTAGTGCTTTCGACCTATATAGTTTCAAGAATGTCTCAAATTTTTCCCAACTGATTTGCTCTTGTAATTCAAAAATATTTAGTCGCCATTCAAAAAAATCGTCTTCATTATCGAATAAATTAGGCTTCAAGTACAACATATCCAAAATTGCTTTTGAAGGATAGGCAATTTTGAATTGACAAGACGGAAATATCTGATAACCTATATATGCCTCCTTCCGAACACTACGGTAACTAAATTCCACATTCGGCGTAAAAAAATGCTGTGTTTTTTTCGTACTGACCGAAGTAATCATAAATACACCTTCAGGAATCAAATTATAGTAACTCAATGCTGATTCTAATGAAATATACGAAGGTTGATAGATTTGATTTGCTATGAAAAATAAATCCACATCACCTCTTATTTTTTGTTGAGCGAATCGGTAATATCCATTGCGAATTTTGACGATATACCCTTTCTTCTGCCAACGGGTCAGTGCATTCCAATCGAAATCAGGAAACCGTTTTTTGATTTCGATTTTCGGAATGATACGCAGATGCGAAAAGGTGTTTTGAAATGTCAGAAAATTCATTTTATTTCTATTTTTCTACAAAAATACAGATTTTTAGAAATAAAATTAACTTAATTCAGACATTCTTGTTTGTATCACGTTAAGCCCAAAATGGAATATACTTCGCATTTTTCTTAGATTTACTGTCGGGGTCGGCATCTTTGATGAGTTCTGTGTTGATAGTTTCACTAATAATTCTGGATGCTGTAGAATAATTTTTTTCTTCAATATTGAGCCTTAATCTCAAGGTGCGATTAGTCATTTTTTCACCTGAGACATACCGCAGGGCGCAGTGCTGATAGCAAGCCCTGATTTTATCGGCTTTATCCATGTTGCGGAGGTTTTGTGTGGCAAATAATTTTACGCGCGTAAAACTTTCCGCTTTAATAAATTCGGGTGCAGGCAACTGATAATATTCGCAGGCGTTCACCACTTTATCTATTCCGCTGCCTCTTTCTTCACAAATATTTAGCCGCCGCATCAGATAGGCAAGTTTTTCATTGCGCGATACAGGATTGTGGTCTATGAATCGCAAGACATCAATCAGTGGTTTGCCCGGATTCGTGATTTCAATGCGATGCTCAAAAATCTCTATCATCGGACCTGTTCCTTTTACCGAAAAATCCTGATGAATGAGGGCATTGGCAATAAGTTCTCTTAATGCAATTTCAGGGTACATATTTACATTTTTTCTCAATGATTTTTCAATGATTTCATTTTTTGGCAAAACAATATCAAGAAATTCTATCAAATCCGTAAATGCCAGTGCGTAACCTTTCGTGCCTGTATATTCGCGTTCGGTTTCGATTCGGCTATTATTTTTATACACAACTACCCGCGCCGCTTTTCTGTACAAATCATCAAAATCATGCAAGTCACGCGCAAATAAAATAGCGCAAAGATTTGTAATATCGTGATTGATGCCTTTTTGTATAATCAATTTTTCTTCTACAAATTTTCGGATAATTGTATCTGTATCCGGCGGAAGTGGTTGTCTTGTCAAATTATAATAAGCCGCTACATCGAGCAAGTCCATGAGTGCTTGTTTTGTTATATTGGACTTGGCAATTTGGGTTTCAAAAACTTCTTGGGGAGTATTGAGCCATATTTTGCGTTCTTTTTCGGGAAAATCTTTGAGCAATCGTGTGTAGCTGCCCACCCTGATATAAGCCTCATGCGAAAACCGGACAGGTTGATTCGTTGCCGAAGGAATTTGCAAGAGACTCATTTTTAAATCATTATACTCAAAGTCGTACACTCTAAAGTCAATTCTCGGATTGAGGCGTTGTGCCAGCCAATGTTCCAAATCTTCATTTCCTTTTTTTTGTTGGCGGAAATGACTTTTAGTACCGACCATTTTTTTCGTTTCGTCCTCTATCCCAAAAATCAAATAGGCATAAGCTTGGTTGCTCAAACAAGCACCATTGGAAAGCGCAGATATTCTTTTGCCAACCTCTTCGGGGTTCATATTATTCTCTTTAAATTCTATCCATTCGTTCTCTCCCGGTAGCGCGAGTAGTTGATTGACCAGTAATTTGAGTTCCGATAAATTCATAGAATCACATAAAAAGCACATTGATAATCAATTACTTAGGTTAAAAAGTGGTGTTGCAATCACATAAGCGTCACATAAAAATACTGTTTTTTGATAAACTTTCGTAATGCCGGCATTTTTATCTGTTTTAATGCACTATCAGAGAGACAAAAATCTCTGTATTACCTTGTACCAATCCTCATACGCCACCTCATATTTTTCTTTTTCTTTTTTTGGAAAATAAGTCGAAAGCACATGAATATTTTGCATCGCTTCTTCCAGCGAATGATATACACCAACTGCAACTCCCGCCGCTTTTGCTGCGCCAACTGCGCCTGTTGTTTCTATCACTTGAATTTGGCTATCGGTCAGCGTAGCGATAGTTTCGGCAAAGGTTTTGGATTGGAATAAATTATCATTGCCGACTCGTATCGCGCTCAGATTCAAGCCTATTTCCTGCAAGATACGCATACCATAGACAAATGAAAAACCAATTCCCTCCAATCCTGCGCGATATATGTGCTGTCGCGTGTGTGTATTGAGTTGAAGATTGTGGATGTGTGCGCCGATATTTCGATTGCCCAACATGCGTTCTGCACCATTCCCGAAGGGTAAAATTCGCAAGCCTTCCGCACCCACTGCGACCTCATCTGCCATTTGGCTCATTTCCGAAAATGTGCGGTCACTCAAGCTCACTTGCTGTCGCATCCAACTGTACAAAATCCCCGCACCATTGATACACAATAAGACACCAATACGCGGGGCATCCACTGTATGATTGACATGTGCAAAGCTATTGACTCGCATCTGTTCATCGTAAACGGCTTTATCTACTACACCATATACCACGCCTGATGTGCCGCCCGTTGCCGCTACTTCGCCGGCTTGTAAGACGTTGAGAGAGAGGGCATTATTCGGTTGGTCGCCGGCGCGATAGGTGACGGGGATGCCCTTGCGTAAACCCGTTGCTTCGGCGGCTTCTTTGGTGAGTGTGCCTTGTATGGAAAATGTAGGTTGGATATTCGGAATGAGTGAATGGTCAATTTCGTAATCATTCAAGACCAATTCAGCGATTTTTTCTTGTTTAAAATCCCATAATACGCCTTCTGATAAACCGGATATTGTTGTACAAATTTCTCCCGTCAATCGCATGGCAATATAATCACCGGGCAGCATGATTTTATCAATTTCATTATAAATGGCGGGTTCGTGCGTTTGTATCCATTTTAATTTGGAAGCGGTAAAATTTCCGGGAGAATTGAGGTGGTGTGTGGCGCACTTTTCGTGTCCGATTCGCTCGAAAGCTGCCTTGCCAATCTCCACCGCACGACTATCACACCATATAATAGAAGGTCGCAAAACTTCCTTGAATTTATCAACGACGACCAAGCCGTGCATTTGATAAGATATGCCAATGGCTTTGATGTCGGCGGGATTTACGCTTGTTTGTGCAAGTAATTTTTTTGTAGCCCAACAAATATGTTGCCACCACATTTCGGGGTCTTGTTCTGCCCAACCGGATTGTGCGGCGAGGATGTCCATTTCTGTTTCGGGGCTATGTACGACAGCGACTGTCGCGCCTGTATTTGCATTTACAAGTGCCGCTTTGATGGAAGAACTGCCGATGTCGTAACCTAATAACATAAGTTCAAGTTTAGGTGTCAAGTTCAAGACAAATATACTTGTAGCATTCTTCAATTTTGAGTAATTATGAATTTAATATTGATTTTTTATGGAATTTGATTTGGTGAGTATGGAAAATGATAGGTATGCCAAGCGCAACATTCTTCGTATCCACATATTTAGGGAGTGAGTAATGAACCGAACAAGGTATGTGAAAGCGATAAAGCACGAATGTCGTATCGTATAAACGCAACGCGGGCTGGAAGCACCAGGCTACGATGCCGGACAAAAGCATTTTTAAATATAAAAAAAGACCTCGTTAGTTCGATTTTTGATAATACAGTACAGGCTGCTTTACAGGCTGACCGCGAATACTGTAATGACTGCTTTAGCTGTCAAGTGAAGTGAAAAAAATATTTATAAATTATTGTTTTTAAATTTATTACAAATTAAAATAATAATTTACTTGACAGCTAAAGCAGTCATTACG
>CALIZI010000052.1 GCA_938028705.1 uncultured Saprospiraceae bacterium
AAATAATTTAACCCAAGTTGAATATGTAGCCCTCAAATTTTTTAGGTGGTTTAGTTGTCAGACGAATGCTGTTTTAGAAGGCACCGATTATTTGATAATATCTTCGCTTTTAGCAAAAGAATTCGTCTGACAACTCTCCCCACTCTGATTTTTGGGGGCTACATATTCAACTTGGGTTAGGCATTTAAATGAAAAATATACTCAAAGACTTCATTGAGCAAAGCGTCAAATTTAAAAAGTGAATAAAAAAATATTAGAACAATTATTACTTAGAGGATTACTCATTTCTCCAATAATCTCCATATTGGTATGTTCTCCTTTATACCTTGTTAGAGTAGAACCTCAAATAACGTTTTTCAAATTATGGTTTAATTTGACCCTGGGAACTTTAGTTTGCTGGGGGGTACAAATCTTTATTTTTTCTTTTTTTAAAAACAGAGGATACGCCAATTGGCAATACGTCCTCTGTTTTTCGATATTGCTTATTGCGATTATGCTTGGCACCAATCCATTTATTTCCTCATCAAATGAATTTTTTCAATCCGCTTCTAATATTAGTATTTTTTTGTTTCGATTTTCATTAATTTCGGCTATCAATTTAATGATTTATTTGATTATGGATTTGGTATATACACAAGAAAAAAGAGTCCAACTGATTGAAGAAAATGCAACACTTCAATTTTCTAACTTAGAAAGCGAATACAAATTATTAAAGGCTCAAATCAACCCTCATTTTTTATTCAATGCCTTGAATATCTCCAAATCACTCATCAAAACACAGCCCCAAAATGCCGAAAAATATATACTCGGATTGTCCGAATTTTTAAGAAATTCTCTAAATGTTAATCAAAAATCTATTACCTTAAAAAGAGAATTAGCGCATTGCCAACAATATATAGACTTGCAAAAAGTACGGTTCGGACAGGCGATTCAATACCAAGTGAAGATAGAGGAAATTCATCTGGAAAAACAGCTCCCTTTTTTCTCTTTGATTACTTTGGTCGAAAATGCGATAAAACACAATTCGTTTTCAGAAGAAGCACCTTTGCACATTACGGTACAGGTAGTAGAGGATTTTTTATGTATAAAAAATAATATGAAACCTAAATCCGGCGTAGTTTCTACCCATACAGGTTTATCCAATCTAAACCAAAGAAGTGAAATGCTTTCTAATACCAAAATTAAAATAGAAAATGATGGTCAACACTTTTCTGTCAAAGTAAAACTGATGGAGTTATGAGAATCTTAATCATAGAAGACGAGAAAATTACCGCAGATGATTTGGCACATTCTATCAAAGAAGTACGACCATATTTTGAAATTGTAAAAATAGTATCTTCTGTCAAATCAGCTATCGCTTTTTTGAAATCCCGCCCTCTAATAGATTTAATTTTTTCAGATATTCAATTGACCGACGGTTTGAGTTTTGATATTTATAAAAAAGTGGACGTAGAGGTGCCTGTTATTTTTTGTACCGCTTATGATGAATATGCCTTAAATGCTTTCGATGCCAATGGAATCGCCTATTTACTCAAACCTTTTACGACAGAAGCCATTGAAAAGGCAATTGAAAAATACGAACAACTCACCCAACAAAAAGACGACAAACTTGCCCGACTTGTTCAGTTTATGGAGCAATCCAATCAACCTAAAGTAAGCCCTACTATTTTAGTTTATCAAGGCGAAAAAATCATTCCGGTCTCTTTTAATGACATTGCATTGATCTATCTGAAAAATGGTACAGTCAAACTCCATACTTTTGACAATCAATCATTTATCACCTCTGAAACATTAGAAGAACTGGAAAAATTCAATAATCCCAACTTCTTTCGAGCCAATCGCCAATACCTTATCCAGAGAAAAGCCATTAAAAATGCAGCCAAGTATTTTAACCGAAGATTGGTACTCCACCTCAACTTTCCTTTTCAAGAAAAAATAATAATTAGCAAAGAAAAAGCACCCGCTTTTTTAGCTTGGTTAGCCCACAATGAATGAGTGAATGAGTGAATTTTGAATGAGTGAATTATTAATGCGTCAATGCGATAATGCTACAATGCGATAATGAAGAAAACATTGTGGCTCATCTAGGAATTTAGTGGAAAGCCCACTCGACGGACATTTTCAAAATGTCAGGCGAGTTGTATCTATGTTTTAATTTAATTTTTCTACAGAACGAATTGTATTATTTTTATTTTATAACTTATTGATAATAAAATAACCATGTACTAATTCTGTCGCCTGACATTTTCAAAATGTCCGCCGACTTATGCTCACAACATACAAACGATTTACGCACTCCTTTTACGTTCCACTAAATTCCTAGATGAGCCAACATTGTAGCATTGACGCATTGTAGCATTAGAAACATTCACTCATTCACTCATTCAAAATTCACTCATTCAATAAACTCATTCCTTTTCCTGTCCGCTTCATCCTCTTTTTTGTCCGCTTCAACTATTTAATAGACAGTTAAAATCTATTTATTATTTACGTTTGTGTATGTACTTTTCTTTAATATCAAGTTAATTAAAACATGAAAAATAAAATCATGAAAATCATAGGAATCCTCTTAGTTGTTATCGCACTCCTTGTACTCCTATCGCCAAAAATCCTTAATTGGATGGGCTTACATCCTAAGTTTGAAGGCAGTCAGCAATACAACTTGAAGGGTAAACGAGCTTTGGTAGTCACCACAAGTCATGGCGTACTCAACAAACCCGGCGAAACCACAGGTAAACCTACCGGAGTTTTTGGCTCTGAAATGACTGTTCCATATTATGAATTTTTAGATGCCAATATGGAAGTAGATGTGGCAAGTATCAAGGGAGGAGAAATTCCAATTGACCCACAATCTTTTTATTATATGATAAAAGATGATGCGGATAAAAGATATTTGAAAGATGAAGTATTCCAACAAAAAGTAAAAACATCTTTAGCTATTGCAGACGTTGATTTCACAAAATACGATGTCGTGTTTTTTTCAGGTGGTTGGGGTGCAGCTTATGATATGGGGCAATCAGAATTATTAGCGAAAAAAGTAAGCGAAGCCTATTATGCACAAACCCCCATATTAGGAAGCGTTTGTCATGGAGCTTTGGCATTTATTCAGGCAAAAGATACAACGGGTAATTTATTGATAAAGGGAAGAACCATGACAGGCGTGACACAGGGGCAACTCGACCAATTGGGTATTGAGTTTACACCGCTACATCCCGAAGGAGAATTGAAAAAAGCCGGAGCCAATTATAAAGCCAATCGCCATGCAATCAGTGATATGTTGGCTACGATAACCGTAGTGGATGAAGAAGAACGATTTGTCACCGGACAAAATCAAAATTCAGGACATGAAACTGCCCAAAAGATTATGGAAATTTTGGAAAAAAAATAAGCATGTTTAAATTTCGCAGAAAAGTAGTTTACACTTTTTCGATTCCATTTTAAAATAAAAAATAATATTCAGAACTCCGTTTACTAAACTTCAAAGAGTTTAGTAAACGTAAATAAGACACTGACATTTAGGTAATTACAAATTTTGGTGATATGCCTACGTTTACTAAACTCGAAAAGTTTAGTAAACGGGGTACACTATTTTTTGTCTGTATAAAGTGTCAACCACTTTTCTAAACATGCCAAAAAATAAATCAATATGAAGATTCAAACAATATTGACATTGCTTTTGGTTTTGCTAAGTTTACACGCTTGGTCACAAGGAGAAACTAAACCTAATATAGTGCTCATTCTTGTAGATGATTCCGGTTTGATGGATTTTGGAAGTTTTGGAGGCGAAGCACGCACGCCCAATATTGACCAACTGGCACAGCAAGGCATGATGTTTACCAATTTTCATGCTTCGCCCGTTTGCGCTCCTTCAAGAGCAATGCTATTGACCGGCACAGATAGCCATTTGACAGGTGTTGCCAATCTGCCGGAGATGCTTCCGAGTGGTTATGAAAATGAACCCGGCTATGGTGGCGTATTAAATAATCGGGTGCAAACCCTTGCTACTCGTTTGAAGGAAATTGGATACAATACCTATACCACAGGAAAATGGCATTTAGGACATGATGAAAATACCTTGCCACCTGCAAGAGGATTTGACCGTTCATTTATTTTGGGTGCGTCGGGTGCAGACAATTACGAAGCTAAAGGTTATTTACCTATGAAAGCTACCGCTCAATGGTACGCAGATGGAAAGAAAACCAATTTGCCGGATGATTTTTATTCCTCAAAAAATTATATAGAAGAAATGATTGCATTTCACGAGGCAGATAAAAATAACAGCAAGCCTTTCTTTTCCTATATCGCATTTCAGGCAATACATGCACCCATTCAAGCACCCAAAAAATTTGTAGAACCTTATCTTGGTGTGTATAAAGACGGTTGGGATGCTTTGCGGCAAAAGCGATTTGAAAAAGCAAAATCAATGGGCATTATCCCCGCCAATGCTGCCATGAATGATATGTTTCCGCAATTCAAAAAATGGGCGCAACTCACGCAAAAAGAAAAAGATGGCTACGCAACAGATATGGCAGTAACGGCAGGTATGTTGGAAGCGATGGATTTTTACATCGGTCAGTATATCCAATATTTAAAAGAAAAAGGACTTTACGATAATACCGTATTTGTAGTGACATCCGATAATGGACCGGATGGAGGAAATTATAAAGGAAATGCAATGATGCGAAAATGGCAAGAAAATCATGGTTATCATTATGATGTGAAGCAAGCGGGAGAAAAAGGATATTTTGGTGCAATCGGTCCTGAATTTGCTTTGGCATTAGCTTCTCCGTTTTCATTTTTTAAATATTATACCGGAGAAGGTGGTGTGCGTACCCCTTTAATAATCTCTGGTAAAAATATCCCAAGCGGACAACAGACTAATTCGTTTTGTTTCATCACAGATATTGTTCCTACTGTTTTAGAATTAGTGGGTATGCAACCACGGAGCAATAAATTATACGCACCGATTACAGGTAAAAGTTTATTACCGCATATTGAAGATTTGTCTATACCCGTTTATGCGGAAGATGAAGGCGTTGGTTTGGAAGTTGCCAATAGTTCCGCTTATTATCTGGGAGATTTCAAAATTGTAAAAAATAATATTCCTTTAGGTGATAATAAATGGTATATGTACAACCTCAAAACCGACCCCGGAGAAACAAAAGATATAGCTAAAGTATTCCCGGAAAAATTTAATGAACTGATGAACGCTTATAATAAATATGCAAAATCAGTAGGCGTAATAGAAATGGAAGAAGGCTACTCGGCAGAAGGGGAAGTTGGTAGAAAATCTGCCATGAAAATATTGAGTAATAATGCTGTTTATATTTTGGGATTACCTATTTTTATTATTGCTTTATTTTTGTTTTGGAGAAAAAGGAGAAGAGCGAAGAAATTGTCTGATGCCCCGTACCGACGACTTTAGCCATCGCAGAACAACGAAACACTTGACGGATAAAGTCGTCAGTACAGGTCACTTCAAATTAAATTATTTAAAATATTTTCAGTGAAACGTGAAATTATATTTGAACACTCGCAACTCGCAACTCGATACTCAATTTACTATGAAAATTCAATCACTACTCATCATTATGATATGCAGCTTTTATGCTTGCAATAATTCACCCGATTATGTATTATCTGAAGGCATCCCACAAATAGATAAAACGCGAGAGGCGAAAGTATTGTCCGCTTTTTTTGGTTTGGATAATGCTTTGCCCAAATCAGCGATAGGTATTTCGCCCAAAGCTCCGGGCAAAGACGGTATGCCTCTTATTTTCTCTCACGAATTAGAACCAAGCACGCTCGATGCGTCGGATTTTAGCATCAAAACAAGCAATGGAAAATCGTTCAAGGTAGATGTCGTCACCTTCAAACCGGCTGTCGAAGCCTTTGAATTGAGAACCGTTTTGCTGATAGGAGACTACGGCGATGCACCGGACAACGAACCCGTCGAGGTACGAATCACAGGAGAGCTACTTGCCCGAAGCGGTCAAAATTTCAAGGGTCAAAAAGTAGCCGTTACGCCTTTGAGCAAAGGACCTTTTTTGAGTTATGCCGAACACTTCACCATAGATGATGCCTATCCTTATGTCAAAAGAGGCAATGGATGTGATTGTCCGAAAAATAAAACGACCACCGTAGTCCGAACCGTTTGGGCGGGCGGTGTACGTGCCATGAATGGAGAAGAATTGGGCGAAAATGAATTGAATAATTTTGAAGTAGTTCTGGTAAAAAATAAACTAGGTAAAAGGATGGACACTATTAAGGTGCAACCTTACTTAATCGCTGACATCGGCGACAATGACAACAACATAGACCTTTGCATCAAAGAAAAAGGCGTTCCAATTTCGGTCAGCGTAAAAGCCAATACCGCCATTGACCCCAGAGATGATGCGAATGAGTTTACTGAGATTCAGATTTTGAATAGGTGGTGAGAAAATATTGTTCCGCTACTTATACCAATTCTAATGGCGTGTTTAATATCCTCAAAGAATCTTGAACATGTGAGCTTGTTAAGCCGATTAATGGCTTTGTTAAAACTAATCTTGTTTTCAAATAGCCGGACAAACCATTTAATGATGTATCATCATCAATAATTACAAAATTATCAATCTTATCATTGGAAGTGTACCAATTTGTAATCTCTTCCAATCTATTTAAATGATGATGATTTTGTGGTAATCTATCTATATTATTAATTGATATGCCTCTATTTTTAAATATTACAGCCCATTCTTCCAATGAAAATCTACTTTTATGAGAGGTGGTTAATAAAATATCTGCCTTACTTTTATCAATGATCTCATTTAAAGCTTTTACAGATTTAGCATTAAACATAGCAAAACCATCCTCTAAAATAGGAGGTGCGCTCCAAGATTTAGCGGGAACCATTACGCCATCTATATCTAATAATATTAACATAATTCAAAAATAAGCTATTTTAGGCAATAATGCTTTCAATTTCCTCAATTGTCATGTTATTGTACCGGGCATCCAAAGCATTTAACATTTTGATTTTTGAAGGTGAATCCCAGTCATCAACAGTAAACTCAACAGTTTTCCAAGTAAAATCGTTCAAAAAACTTGGTTTTGGATAATTTGACACAATTTCTATGTCAAAATCTGATAGTAAGGAACTTATGTATCTATGATGACCATCAACAATGAAATTATCCGAAGACACATGTATGGGCGGAAATTTTAATTTTTTTAACATCTTTTTGTATATTCTTTGAATTATCGGTATCGACAAGGCACTCTGATTAGGTAATAGTAATTCACCTTTTTCGCTTATTTTGGTCAGTATTAATTCTTTGTTTAAATCCATAATTCAAATATAATAGAAAAAAGATACTCATTATAATAAAAAATGAAAAACACATTCGAAGACTTCATCAGAGAAAAAGTCAAGCATACAAATAATTCAATTCAAATAAAAAATCAAACAATACTATCCTTGGAATTTGGAATTTGTATCTTGGGATTTCTCTTGTTCACATCCTGCGGTTTCGATTCCGTAGAAAAAGCGGGCATCAAATACGCCACCAAACCAGCCTTTGAACTCCCCGCCAATATCCAATGGCAGCAAGTAGGATTGGCAAAGGAACTCATCAATGCAAAGGAAAACATAGTCGTCATCAGTGGTGGTGATAATGCGATTACAAAAGAAGCCTGGGATGATTTTAAAGTAAGATTGCCCTGGCAAAAAAACATTGACCGGAATATCCTGTTTGACAAAACGGCTTTTTTGCGCTCTCCCAATGCGCCGTCTGACTGTCGGGGTGCAGCTTGCAAAACCAAGCTCGATTATAAGGGCTACACTTGGACAGAAC
>CALIZI010000053.1 GCA_938028705.1 uncultured Saprospiraceae bacterium
CCAAATTCAAGGACAAACACTGACTATATTAAATAAAAATTGAGCATGACATTGTCAAGCTAATTCGTTGATTTTATTTTTTTATTATAAATATTGTCAATAATAAATCATCTATAAACTTCATAACCTTATGAACTTCATAAACTCTATAAACCTTATCAACTCTATAAACTTCATAAACTCTATCAACTAACAAACTAATAAACTTTATAAACTAACAAACTAAATATGAACAAATCATTAGCACACTTATTAATATGTAGCCTTGTTGCGTCTGTCCTGTTAAGCGGATGTGGAGGCGGGGCTTCTTTTCCGGCTGCGGAAGCCGGCACACAAGATGCCGATATGCAGGCATTTTTGAAAGACAATAAGCTATACAAAAAAGCTCAAAAAACGGCTTCGGGTATATATTACGTCATGGAAAAAGAAGGTGAGGGCGCGAACCCTACACTTGAAGACCAGGTAACGGTACATTATCATGGTATGTTGCTCAATGGCAAAGTCTTTGATTCTTCTGTGGACCGAGGCGAACCTGCTACTTTTCCGTTGCGAGGTGTCGTCAAAGGCTGGCAGGAAGCAGTGCCGCTGCTCAAGCCGGGCGGCAAAGGCAAATTTATTATTCCTTCGGCTTTGGCTTATGGCGAGCGTGGTGCAGGTGCGGACATTCCGCCTAATTCGCCGCTGGTCTTTGATATAGAATTATTCTCGCCCGAAGAAGCAGAAAAGTTGAAAGCAGAAGCCGCTAAAAAAGCCCAGGCTGCTGCCTTGGAGCAAGCCACCAAAGATGATGTACTTATCAAAAATCATTTAGCTAAATTGAATATTGATGCGAAAAGCACGTCATCAGGCATTTATTATACGATGGAAAAAGAAGGTAAAGGCGCGAACCCAACCGCTACTTCTAAAGTAGAAGTACATTATCATGGTACGCTTTTAGACGGTACAGTTTTTGATTCATCGGTAGATAGAGGTAAGACGATTGAGTTTGGTCTCAATCAAGTAGTGAAGGGTTGGCAAGAAGCCATTCCCTTACTCAAACCGGGAGGTAAAGGTACGTTTTATATTCCTTCGGGCTTATGCTACGGACCCAATCCAAGACCGGGCGGGAAGATTCCACCAAACGCTGTCCTCATTTTTGATGTAGAACTTTTTAAAGTAAAATAAATGAAGATTGTTGGATTGTATTTTGATTTTAAATTATTTATAAAATACTGATTTATAAATTTTAAATTAAATTAATTATCAATAAATAATATTTTAATTTGTAATTAATTTAATATTAATAATATTTTAGGTTCTACTGAAATAAGGATATTTTTGAATTATTTTATAATAAAAAATATTTATAAATAATTAATTTTTAATAATAAATAAATTATAAAATAATTTTAATTAATTTAAAAATGCCTATATTTCAGTGCGACCATTTTGATTTTAAAATCTTTAAAATACAATCCAACAATCCAACAATTTTTTAATATGAATATCCGTCATTTTATCCTTTTATGTGTGTTTATATGCGTGTCTATCGCGCAAGTCGTTGCTTGTAGTTGTCGTCCGCCACTACCGATGACAGATGTGGAATTTTTTAATGCCGACCTTGTTTTTATTGGTAAAATTACGCATGTTGATGCCGACGAAGAAGCATATAGACGCACTGCTACTTTTGAAATCCTAAACCCTTTGAAAGTGGCAATAGATATAAAAGAGGTAAAAATCATTACTGCCTATCAATCAGCGACTTGTGGCTTATCTTTCCGAGAGGGTGATATGTGGTATATCTGGGCAGGTGACGAAGGTGAGCATTTTAGTTCGAGTATCTGCACACGTAGTTTGCGCCTTGAAGATGATGGTACAACAGGTGTTCCCCGTTTTCAAGAGGACATGTTGGCTATTGAAAAATTTAAAAGTCAAACAGGCAAGCAAATTGTCGAAACGAGTATGGGAACAGCCAAAGGAAAAGTCAGAGATGGTTTGAAACGAGGTTGTTGGAAATACTATAATGCAGAGGGTATTCTCGAAAAGAAATGTAAGTACAAAAAAGGCATAGAAGTGAAATGTAAGGAGGTCGAATAGTGTTGTGTTGTTGTAGTATTGTAGTTCATAACTTGATTTAGGTAATTTCTTCTTTGACTGTTTGGGGCCAGATGAAATAACCGGAAATAAATCCGAAAATCATTAATAATAATTTCATTTCCTGCGTTATATCGTATTTGAGCAAAAATTGTGTATTCTCAGTTTCTTTCTTAGCATTGACCAAAGCATAAGCATTATTCGCTTGCTTTTGACAATCAAAATTGGCGCAATCCAACCTTATATTTTCCACATATTCTCTACAACTTAACTCTATGTAAAAAGGCTTCCCTTTCAAGGAAGGAAAATCCACATCATTACAAGTTACTTCCTTATCCAAAGCATATCCGGCAAACAACAAACCCGCCGCTATCAATGCAGTTATCGCAAAACTTGTCTTGCGTTGTATCTTAACGTCTGATTTTTTTCTTGGAAAAAAGAAATGAGTCGTCAACATTCCAAATAACCATATCCAAATAAGGTATCTGGGTGTTGAGTACAAAACTACCTTACTGATAGTAGCATAATCATCAGCAAGAAGAAAAAATACATCAGCAACTACCAAGACACAGATAGCAATGATAAAAAATTTCTTAAATCTCGTTACATTGAGTTTAGATATATCTATTTTTTTGTCCATATTTTTAATAACTTGACAATGAATGTTGAATGTCGAATGAATGAATGTTATACTGCTTTATGGTTAGATTGTTACATTGTTTTATTGTTGTATATAGCTACAATTAAATCATAAATAACTGTTTATCAACAATATAGCAATATAACAATGAAACATTTTGTAAAATAAAAAGTATAATTTTAAACCTAATACAGTATATACTACCCGATAAACTGATTAACTAAATCACCCTACAATAGCATTCATCGTCCAGAGATAATGTCCTGTCAAAAAACCAAGTAACAGTGCTGCTATTTTTTTATTCGTTCTAATGTCTTCGCGTTTTTTCCTAATATCAAAAATCATCGTAACAACCGTCACCACAACAACGATAAGAATACTCACATAAGATGATATGACAATATGCGGCGAACCAAAAAATAAATGCCCACCAACAGTACCCCAAAAAAAGAGCAAGTAATAGAATTTTTCGGACCAGTGGTACATGATTACGCTTAGGTTATCGTCTTTTTCTTCATTAAAATTGGAGTATATTTCCCATATTCCAATCAAAGCCAAAACAACCAATGTAAAACAAGATACCACAGCATGACCTTGTTTTAGTGCCGATATGAGACCTTCCATATTTTTAATTTTCGGAGTAATTATTTACTACTAAGCGCACTAATCCCGAAAGCTTTCGGGATAAAATCGACCTAACGTAGAAGAACACAAAACATCATAAAAAAACTTTCTTATACATCTTAGTTTTCTTTTGCATTCGTTCGATTTCGTGTGCTTAGTGAGCTTAGTGGTAAAGTAATTACGATTCAAGTTCAAATTTGTGATTAAATAATGTCGCAATGATATTATCTTTGCACTACAACGAAATTACCGTATTTTTGAGATATTTAACAATAGATTACAAAAAAAATGATTTGTGAAGATAATTTTGTAAGGGCTATTTTTGTTTTTATGACTTTTTTTAAAGAACGATAATTCAAATCTATATCTCCTAATAAGGTAAAAAGTTACCCGCGACATACTATTTTTTTTCAAAATCCATAAACTCAACAACTTGTAGCGCAATGATTTATTCACTCATTTATTTCATTCACTCATTCACTCATTGTCTTATATCATGTTTTTAGAACCACATTTTAAAGGTCAGCGAAGCGGCTGGATAGAAGTCATTTGCGGCTCTATGTTTTCCGGCAAAACGGAGGAACTTATCCGTCGGCTCAAGCGTGCGCGAATTGCCAATCAGCGGGTAGAGATATTCAAACCGAAAGTGGATACCCGCTATGATGAAGAAAATATTGTTTCGCACGATAAAAATGAGATTGTCTCCACGCCCGTAGATAACTCCAAAGCCCTGCTGATACTGACCGAAGAAGTGGATGTTGTCGGGATTGACGAAGCACAATTTTTTGATGAAGCCCTCACTGAGGTTTGTCAGGAACTCGCGCTAAAAGGCATTCGCGTGATCATCGCCGGATTGGATATGGATTTTCGCGGCAAACCTTTCGGACCTATGCCCGACCTGCTCGCAGTGGCAGAATACATCACCAAAGTACATGCTATATGTCAGCATTGCGGCAATCTGGCAACCCACTCCTACCGACTCGTACAAGACGGCTCCACCGTTGTACTCGGCGAAAAGGAAACTTATGAAGCTCGCTGCCGGACTTGCTATCAGATGGGTAATATTTTGAATTTGAAGTGAGGGGTAGTGATTAGTAAATCGTGATTGGTGATTAGTTTGGTAAAATATAAAAAATACATTTTTTTAATATAAAATAAATATTAGACTTTGGACAGAGGAAATTGGGGAATTGGGAAATTAGGTAATCCCGATAACTATCGGGACTTTTTTAGATTTTTACAAAAAATAATTAATTACATGTTTTATTTTATTAATAAAACTTATGCAATTGATTATCAATAAGTTACAGTTTAAACCGAATTTCCCAATTTCCTAATTCCCATTTTGTCCAAAGTCCAAAATAAATACTTGATTATGAAAAAGATAGTAATAACCATTTGAGTAAAAGCCAGATAGTGACTTCTTCTCTCTTAGACTTGCTTGATTTTGATAATCAACGATTTAGATTAATTTTAATACATAAAAATAAATTATTATGAATTAAATTTTATTTTATAATTTATGCAAAAAAACGTTTTATATAAATGTTTAAAATTATAAATAAAAAATATTTTTAATTCAAAATAATTAAATTATTGATAATCAAATAGTTTAGAGTTAAACAAGTCTATTTCGGGTGCGATTCGTTTTTGTACCCACTAATATTCTTGATGATCAATATTTTACGAATTTTAAATTAACTTGATGATAGTACATTTTAAAAAATAATAATGTATTTGTATTTAGGATGGAATATTTTTTCCGAATTTGGACTAAAACTCATCAGACATTTTCAAAATCTACCGATGAGCTCATATTCTCCGACAAAGTTTAAATGTCAGACGAGTTTTAGCCCAAATTCAAGCCCAATCCCGTCCATTATTGAATAAAAATTAAAAATGAGCATGGGTACAAAAACCAATCGCACCCGTCTATTTCTTTATTATGATTATTATTTTAATATTAATAAAATATTGATTTAAAAAAATAATAATATAAAAATCAGGTGATAATTCTCATTTTTTGAGTGCCTTATCTCTTAACCCAATTTCTTCCCCTTTATCGCTGCGCCAATGTTTGCGTCCATAGCACGGTGTGCTAATGGTGTAGTGTAGGTATTTAGGTTTTCCATAGCTAGGTTAATGGCATCCTTATCGTCTCCTTCCACCGATTGGCGGAGTGCTTCGGTCAGGCGTTTTGTCTCTTTGATTTCTTCCTCATTCAATATAGTTTTATTTTGTTCGATAAATTTATCGGCAGAAAGGAGGATATTATTGGCTTCATTACGGGCTTCGAGCAAGGCACGAATTTTCATGTCTGATTCGGCATATTGGATAGAGTCGAGTAGCATTCGTGCCATTTCTTCTTCACTGATACCATAGGCGGATTTGACTTGGATTTGCTGTTCTATTTCGCTTCTCAACTCACGCGCACGTACCGTCAAAATCCCATCGGCATCCAAGATGAACTGTATATCTATTTTCGGAATCCCCGCAGGCATGGGCGGAATACCGCGCAAAATAAATTCTCCGAGTTTTCGGTTGTCACTTACCAAGTCGCGCTCGCCTTGATAGACCGCCACCTGCAGATTTTTTTGTCCGTCCACAGAAGTCGTGTATTGTCGTCCGGCTTTGGCAGGTACTTTGGTATTTCGTGGAATAATGGTGTCCATCAAACCGCCCATAGTCTCTATACCAAGTGAGAGCGGCGTGATGTCTATGAGTAATAAATCTTTGTTGTTGCCCGCCAAAATATCGGCTTGAATCGCTGCACCCAATGCCACCACTTCGTCGGGATTGAGTTTGTCATTCACCGCTTGATTAAAAAATTCGGAGACTGTTTTTTTGACCAAAGGTACGCGTGTACTACCGCCTACCATAATGACCGAATCAATATTTTCTACCGTCAACTTGGCATCACTCAAGGCTTGTTTGCAGCTATTGAGTGTTTTATTGATTAATGGAGAAATGAGGTTTTCAAATTCCGCCTTTAAAATTTCGCACGACCACTCCCCTATCCTTCCAATGTATTGATTATCAAGGGAAAGCGTCTTTTTAGCTTCTTCGGCAGCTACCCGAAATTGCTGACTTATTTTTTTATTATCAATTAAAATATTTTTATTAATATGATATTTTTCTAACCAAAAATCAATAATCGCTCTATCAAAATCATCGCCGCCCAAATAGGTATCGCCATTTGTGGATAGCACCTCAAATATACCACCTTGTATCTGCAAAATTGAAATATCAAATGTACCGCCGCCCAAGTCATAGACCGCTATTTTTTTTGATTCATCGGGGCTAAGACCAATGCCATAAGCGAGACTTGCCGCAGTAGGTTCATTGACAATCCGCAAGACATCCAATCCGGCAAGTTTTCCGGCATCGCGGGTGGCTTGGCGTTGGGCATCGTTGAAGTAAGCGGGTACGGTGATGACGGCTTTGGAGACCGCCTGACCAAGTGTGGCTTCGATGCGTGTTTTGAGTTCGGTGAGTATCTTGGCAGAGAGTTCGACGGGGCTATAAAAACGGTCGCGCACCCGGATTTTCACCAAACTGTCCGTATCTTCATCAATGATTTTGTAGCCCAAATATTGCTCTGCATCCGATACATCTTTATACGATTTTCCCATCAGTCGCTTGACCGAATAAATGGTATTTTGCGGGTCGGTGAGCAAGTATTTTTTGGCTTCATTACCCACAATAACTTGTCCACTCTCATCAAAATGTACTATTGAAGGTACAAGCGTATTTTTGCCGTCCGCACCTGCCACCGCCATCGCCTTAGCTTCGTGTATGTATGCCACAAGGCTATTGGTCGTTCCCAAATCTATACCTATGATAATGTCGCTTTCGGGTGTTTTTTCCAGTTCTCCACTGGAGAGATTGATGGATATTTTTGCCATTGAAATGTGTTGAAGTGCTGAGGTGTTGGAGTGTTGAAGTTATTGGGGTACTTTTTCATTGGACTTTGGACAAAATGGGAATTAGGTAACTGGGAAATTAGGTTTAAAATTGTAACTCATTGATAATCAATTGAATGAATTTTATTAACAAAATAAAATATGTAATTAATTATCTTTTGTAAAAATTTAAAAACGAGGGTTTTACCGAATTTCCCAATTCCCCAATTTCCTCTGTCCAAAGTCTAATTTTTCAAATATTTTGTAAAGGTACGAAAGTTGGTGTTATTTTTATACGGAAGTTTTGGTGTGTTTTTGCATAGCATTTAATGATTGGCGGACAAATTTGCGTTGATAGATGCGTGCTATGGGGTAGCCCAATCTTGCCAACCAAAAACGTGGTTTGGAGAAGGCGCGAATATGGTAGCTCACCTCTCCCGTTTCGTTTTTTTCTACCCAAAATGCTTCTTCTCCCATTTCAAAATGTCCGGGTAGTGTGCCGTAGGCAAAGCCGAATTTGTCGGGTGTATCCCAAGTGTAAACGATGCGCGAGCTGTTTTTCCACCATAGCCCCCACAAGCGAATCATGACGACCACAACGGCATCTTTTTCGAGTGGCGCAATAGGGTATATCTTTGTCCAGCCTTGCGGAAAATGTTGCCAATCGCGGAGTGCTTGCTTGGCTTTTTGCCATGCTTCTTCGCCTTGCCCGACGATGCTGTGGTTATAATCATTGTCATAATCAGGCAAGGTATCTTCGGCAGATGCACCGACTTCGGGATAGGTATATGTGAGTTGGCTTTCTTGATTCAGAAAAGCATTTAAGGTTTCTTTTTGAGGGTAACGGATTGAGATTCTCATAGCATTTAAACACTAAAAACGGGGATTGGTTGACGGCTTATCGGGTTACAGGTTATCAGACTGGATATGTTTATCGAAGTAGTTGACACTTTTTCACGCAGAGGGCGCAGAGTTCGCAGAGGGCTAATCATCCAATCTCTGCGAACTCTGCGTTCTCTGCGTGATTACTCAATTTGAAGAGTCTATTACAGCTCAAAAAACTATCAACTACTTTTATACTTTAGATGAACTTGTCTCAGACTATGATATTTTTTATTTATATTTTTAAAATCAAAAAAGACATCAAAGCAAAAACTATTTTTTGCTTTGATGTCTTTAAATTATTAAAAAATTTATTTATAATTTATATTGATATTAATTTAATATTAATAATATTATAATTTAATTATTCGCTTCACAAAAGTTTCATTATCCATCGTAACGGAGATGAAATACACGCCTTGTGCCGCATCAGAAATATCAAGTGATATGTCGTTTTTCATTTCACCTTGTTGAATGATTTGCCCTGATGTGTTGAGGATTTGGTAAGTACCTGTGGGGATACCTTGTAGGATGAATATACCATTAGTGGGATTGGGGGATATGGTGATTTGAGGCAGGTCGTCAGGCGTGGTGGTAGGAACGGTGCAGCGGAGATATACACTTATGAAGTTAGCACAAGCAGAAGCGTTGTCATTTATCTGCAACGGACCTCCATTCTCCATATAATTACAAATGTTTGGAATATGACAATAAGATAACATAGAGTTAGCAGTAATTTGCAGTTCAGTTATTGTAGCATCATCAATGTTTCTCAAACCATTTAAATCTGTCAAACTATCATTATCATCGATATAGAGATAACCTCCTATCGAAGTTAGATTTTCTAAACTATTTATGTCTGCCAAATTATCATTATTATCAATATGCAGATAATCGCCTATCGAAGTTAGATTTTTCAAACCGTTTAAATCTGTCAAACTTTCATTATTATCAATATAAAGATAACCTGATAGTGAAGTTATATTTTCTAACCCATTTATATCTGTCAGACTTTCATTTTCACGAATAAGGACATTACTCCCCACTGAAGTTACGTTCATCAAGGCGTTTAGGTCCGTTAAACTTTGGTTATTGCCAATCCAGATGTAGTCTCCAATTGAGGTCAAGTTATGCAAGCCACTTAAATTACTTAAACTATAATTACCACCAATAAAGAGATTGCCTCCAATCGAAGTTATATTTTCCAAAGCGGCTATACTACCCAAATTAAGAGTACCGGAAATGTCTATACGACCTTCAACCGAAGTTAGATTTTCCAGAGCGGTTATATTCATTATACGAATATTAGAGGCAATAGTTAAATCGTCTCCTATTGAAGTTATATTATTTATACCGTCTAGACTACTTAGATTGGGATTTGACTGAATCTTTAATTTTTCCCCAACAGAGGTCAAATTTCCTAAACCATTTAAATTGTTTAAATTTTCATTATTATAAATATCTAGCGTACCTCCAATCGAAGTTATATTGTCTAGACCACTTAAATTCACTAAATTATCGTTGGAAGATACCTGAAAAAAACCTTCGAATGAGGTCACATTTCCCAAACCTGTTAAGTTATTTAAATTATCATTGTCCCAAATTATTACTTTTTCACCTTCGATAGAAGTCACATTATCTAAGCCCGTCAAATTAATTAAATTATCATTAAAAGCAATATTTATACCTCCTCTAATAGAAGTCACATTGTCTAAGCCAGTCAAATTACTTAAATTGTCATTACTTCTAATCCATAATCTGCCTTCGATAGAAGTCACATTATCTAAGCCACTTAAACTATTTAAATTGGGATTATTCGAAATAAAAAGATCCTCTTTTATCGAAGTAATTTGATTGAGGGCACTCAAGTCATTAATGTTGGAACCATCGGGCTCCGATATCCTAAGCTCACCGTCTATTCCAGTACAATTGGGATAAAGTACAGCAAAATTGTCCACTTGCGCTTGTGTCTCTAAAAGGACATCTCCTTGTGGGCATTGCGCCAAAAGCCCGTTAAAAGTCAAGACGGATAACAAAATAAAAGTAAGTCTTTTAATGTTCATTGTAATTTCATTGTGAAGAATAAAAGAAAACTCAGGATAGCCCTGAGCGTTTACATCAACAAATTTAGGTTGACTTACACTTTACTTCAACTACATTTTCCGGCATTTTCCACAAAAATACGTATTAGAATTGGTGAGTTATATAAGGTATTTTTAATCTAAAAACCTAATTATCAAATACTTGCAAGCGAAATAAAGAAGTGCAACTTGCTTGTTTTTCCTTCAAAAATAGAGTTAATACTTCTTTTAATGGATTAATGAAAAGCACCAGAACAAAATGACTGTTCTGATGCCTTTTCTATGTGTTTTTACATTTTAACTATCCGCTTCATAAAAGTCTCCTTATCAATGGTAATAGAGATAAAATATATGCCTTGTACCTGATGCGAAATATCAATCAATACATCATTTTATCTGAATCATTTTTGTAGCGGTTTTTTCATTGATATTTAATACCAGCAAATAGTTTCCTTTGTTTAATTTATCAACATTTAGCATTTTTATATGCGTACCTGTTTGTAGGGTTTCTGGTGATAATTGTTGTATAGCTTGTCCGATTACATTCCACAGAGCTATGCTGACTTCCGACTTCTGCGTTAAGGTGTAACTGATATTCACTGTCTCATCTGCCGGATTAGGAAAAGCTGTAAGATTAAAAAGTGCCGCATCATTTTCGGCTGCTACCAATCCTACCGATGTACCAACACCAATGCTGACCTTTGCTACGTCGCAGGCAGGAGCAGTCACCAGAATGTCGGGGTCTTGAGGGTCGGGTTCAGCTATTGGTTCAGTGTTCAGATTGCCACGATAAGACGGAATAGACTTGCCTTCATCACAGATTTGATATTCAAAAGTGCTGACACCTGTAAAACCCTGAGCAGCAACGAAATTAATACATCCCGTTTCGGCATCCAAACTAATTGTTCCCTCTGACGCAGGCGGCATATTGAGCAGCTGTATGGAAGCAATATCAAGTTTATTATCTGCATCCGTATCGTTTTCAGACAGGCAAATCGTGACCTGCCCATTGGCATCAATCTCGGCTACATCATTCACCGCTATTGGCGGAACATTCTCACATACTCCACTAAGGTCTTGATGATAACTAAGCATAGAAACCAATTCAGTATAGTCACTTTCATAGCCATCATACCCACCGATAAAGGTTACCGGAAATATAGACTCCGTATGCCATTGCAAGTAAAGCGGTTCATTAAAATCAAGAATTTCTGTACAGAGTCTGCCAACACTTATATATTCATCTGCAGCCACATACATACCGTCTCCGCCTGCCAATTCTACGTTATAAGAAAACACCGTATCCAGAGAACCGAATGTATTGTGCTCTGAATAAAGTGAAAATCCTTGTCCTGACTCCGAGGTTATCAGACCAGAAACCCCCAGCTCTTCTGCAATAT
The DNA here is from genome assembly GCA_938028705.1 of uncultured Saprospiraceae bacterium. Taxonomy (GTDB): domain Bacteria; phylum Bacteroidota; class Bacteroidia; order Chitinophagales; family Saprospiraceae; genus JAHDEO01. Next base: position 11,603 of record CALIZI010000053.1, read on the forward strand.
AAGGTTGAGTCATGGCTAATCCGTTAAACGAGAAGCGATAGTTTTGCTCCGTAAGATAGAACTCCCTGTCCGATTCGGCGGCTCTCAATTGAACGTCAAAACATAATTCGGCAGACACACAATCCAAGGAATGAATCAGGAAGCGCACATCGGAAGCTCCGTTTTGTGCCATTCCACAGATGGACATAAAGAGCATTAAAAGGCTAAAAGTCAAAGTTAATAGTGTATTGAAGTACATATTTTTTGTTTTTTTATAATTTAAAAAATAAATATTTTTATACAATAAATTTTCGCTCATCTGTACTATAAGGTGAAAATCTTTATTGTAATGTAAAATGTAAAATAATAAATGTAAAATGTAAAAGTGTATACGTGAATGTTTTTTAACAATAAGTTGATTTTCAAATTTTTAAACATATAGCAATTTAAAAATAAATAACTTCATGTACTATCGACACTTTTACATTTTACATTTTGTGTTTTACAACTTGTCCCGACGAATGACGGGATTTTACATTTTTCACCGCTTAATACATATGAGCGAA
>CALIZI010000054.1 GCA_938028705.1 uncultured Saprospiraceae bacterium
ATTTTAAATATATAACAATTTAAAAATAAATAACTTCATGTCCTATCGACACTTTTACATTTTACATTTTGTGTTTTACAACTTGTCCCGACGAATGACGGGATTTTACATTTTTCACCGCTTAATACACATGAGCGAAAATATTAATCAGAATTTTAAGACGATAATTCAAATTTCGTTATTCGACATTCCTTGTTCATTATTCGATATTCTCCTATAAGGCATTATCTTTGTGGAAATTTATAAAAAACAATATTGACATTTATGAAAAAACTATATTTACTCGCTTCGCTTTTTGTATGCACACTTACTATTTATTCTTGTATCAATAATAATGACTATCTGCCCATCGGTACGGTAGAGGGTTTGCGTCCTGTGTATATCATGGCAGAAGAAGCGGATACGGTGATGAGTTTGCCGCCACAGCCTATCAGTCAATTGGGTAAAATTTATTATAAAGACAATCTAATATACGTAGGTGAGCGTGGACAAGGCGTACACATCATTGACAACACTAATCCCGAACAACCTATTCGTAAAGGTTTCATCCAGATTCCGGGTAATAAAGACATTACAATTAAAGGTAATTACATGTATGCCGATAATTTCCGCGATTTGTTGACGATAGATGTTAGTGATTTGGGCAATGTTGTAGAGGTTCACCGTCTGGAAGATGTCTATCCCGAAGTGCCGCAAGCCTATCCCGATTATTACGAAGGCTTTTTTGAATGTATTGACCCCGAAAAAGGTTTTGTAATGCGTTGGGAAAAAGCGACACTCAATAATCCCGCTTGCCACAGGTGATAATTTTTTCAACACAACAACACTATAAAAATGAAATATACTTACTTCGCATTAATTTTAGTTGCTATTTTATTTGTACAATGTAGTTCGCAGGGAGATACCATAGCTCCTGCCAATACAGGTACAAGCGGTTCTTTGGCAGCGATGACCATTGTGGGAAATATCTTATACACGCTCGATCATCAGACCTTGAGAGCCTACTCTATATCCGACCCTGCCGAAACCAAAGCAACCGCAGTAAATATAGAATTGGAACCCGGCGTGGAAACTATTTTTGCCTACAAAAAAAAGTTGTTTCTCGGCTCACAAACGGGCATGTATATATACGACATCAACAATCCCATTGACCCTCAACTTTTAGCAGAACATGAGCATTTTTTCGGCTGCGACCCTGTGGTAGCCAATGATTCAATCGCCTTCGTGACGGTACGGTCGGCAGAAGCCTGTCGTGGATTTGTGCAGGTGAATCAACTCGAAGTCGTTGATGTCACTACCCCTTCCCAACCTTTTACTATTGAGTTTCTCAACCTCAATAACCCTGCGGGTTTGGGCTTGGACGATACGCATTTATTTGTAACGGACGGTGATGCGGGCATACAGGTATTTGATGTCAGTGCGCCATACGATGGCATTGAACTTATCGGTAATATTCCGGTCAATGCCTTTGATGTGATTCCACTCGACGGGCTACTCATTGCAGTTGGTATAGAAAATCTTTACCAGTTTGATTATACCGATATTCATGACATCCGACAGCTTTCAGCTCTAGAGCTTAGACCATAATTTACAGTATTTTTCACGCAAGCAACACTTCGACATTTGATATTCCTTGTTCGATATTCATTATTCAAAAATTAATCGAAGTGCGAAACAATCAAAAATCTCAATATGATTTTCTACTTTTGCAATAAATTTTGAATAAAACGAGTTAAAAATCAACGAATCACTACATTAAGCCTATTGATGTTCAATTAAAAAAGATTTTTTGATAATTTTTATAAAAAAGAGACGATATTATTTTTAATATTTAATACTACATATCAATGCAAAACCTATAAGGTTTGAGAGGATAAATTTTCTTTTGTAAAAATTGTCAAAAAATCTTAAAAAAATAATAATTTGAAAATTTCTAATGAAGTAAAGGTGGCTATCTTAGCCCTTGTTGCCATATTTATTTTTGTTTACGGCTTCAATTTCCTCAAAGGAAAAGACATTTTTAAACGTACCGGCACCTATTATATCGTCTATAAAGAAGTGGACGGACTGATTCCGCCTGCACCCGTTACGGTCAATGGCGTACAAGTTGGGTCGGTCATAGAAGTTGACCTGTTGGACAACCTTGATATTTTGGTAGAGTTGAACCTTGACCGCGAATTGAGTCTGCCCAAAAGCACAATTGCCGATATATACAGCCCTTCACCGCTTGGCGAAAAATCTATTCGGCTTCGATTCAATGGGGTTTGTAAAAACGATTGTGCCGTATCCGGCGATACCCTTCGCGGAAAAGTTACCGGGCTAGTTGCCTCGCTTACCGGAGATATGACCTCTACCCTCGACGAGACCAAAACCGCCTTGTCGGAAGCGATTTCTGCAGGTTTAGATTCGCTCAATGTCAAATTTTCTGATGAAAGCGAAGCACTTGGCGAAAGTTTCAGCGACCTCCAAAGCATCCTCAAAAACCTCAACCGGAGTACCCGTAAATTGGATAAACTACTGGGCAATTCTACCGATAATATCGCCAATACACTCACCAATCTTGAAGCTGCCACCTCCAATCTCAAAGGCACCAAAGAACAACTCGACCGCGTGCTTGCCAATGCAGAATCTTTTACCGGCGACCTCAAAACACTTGACCTCAAAGACAAACTTGACAGCACCATCGGCGGCGTAAATGATGCACTGAACAGCACCGTCGAAAAAGTCAAAAGCACCCTCGACAAAGCCGACAAAGCCATTGCAGGTGTGGACGATATTATGGCAAAAGTCAAAGATGGCAACGGCTCTATTTCCCAACTCATGAACGACGAAGCCAAACTCTACAACAGCATCAACGAAGCCACACTCGACATGCAACTCCTCATGCAAGATATTCGGCTCAACCCGAAACGCTACATTCGCCTGTTCAGAGCTAAATCACCTGATTACGAAAAGCCCGAAGATGACCCGGGTAGGAATGAATGAATTTTGAATGTCAAATGAATGAATTACTAATGCGATAATGTTGAAATGCGATAATGCGTTAATGCTTTCCCGATTATCGCATTTCAACATTAAAAACATTATCGCATTTCAGCATTAACGCATTTCAACATTAACAATGAAAAAATCGTCGTGGATATTACTGCTTATTTTCGCTGTGCTGGCTGCGCTGACCTATTTTTATTTGAATAAGCCGGACACCACTTTGAAGGGTGATGAATTTGCGATAAAAAACACTGCACAAATCGGCAAAGTGGTGATATGGGATAAGATGAAAAACCGCGTCACGCTCACCCGCGAGGATGGATATTGGCAGGTCAACAATAAATATCGCGCCCGCAAAGAAGCTGTCGATCTATTGCTCGAAACCTTCAGCAAACTCCACGTCACCGCCCAAGTGCCACGTGCCGCCGAAGAGCGGGTGCGTCGCAGCATCAATGTCAATGGTACGATTGCCGAAATATACGACACACAAAATCGCCCCCTCAAAACCCTCTACATAGGCGACGGCACAATGGGTAGCCAAAACACTTATATGATGCAGAAAGGCGGCAAATATCCCTACGAAGTCGGGCTACCCAACTGGACAGGCGTACTCAAACCTCGCTTTATGCTCGACGAAACCGACTGGCGCGACCGTGCTGTTTTTCGTTATCCGACAAAAGATATTCAAAGCGTGACCGTCGAATATTCGCAAGCTGACAAAAAGGAATTATCCTTCAAAATCAATCGTGAAGGCAGCAACTTTAGCGTTCAAAAACTCTACGGACTGCCCGAAAATCGCCGCCCTATCAAAGCCAAAACCTTGTACTTTCTCAAAGGTTTCGAGGAACTTATCGCCGAAGCTTTCGAGACCGAAAACCCAAAACGGGCAGGCATCGTACAAGCCACACCTTTTTGTGAAATCACCTTAGTGACCACCAAAGACGAAGAAAAAAACGTCAAATTTTATCCCGTACCCGGACGTAAAATCGGCGAAACCGAAAAGGGCAACCCCATTCGCGCCAATGTCGATAGATACTTTGTCTCTGTCAACAACAACGAGGATTTTATGCTCGTACAAGAACGCCTGTTTGGTCGTGTACTCGCCCCTTCAAATTTCTTTTTTGAGAAAGAGGATTAAAAAAATGAGCATCATTCTGCAGAATGACCATTACTTTTTGAGTGTTTATTTTTAACCCAAGTTCATCCTGCGTGATAAGGTCAGACACAAATACTTTCCAATCTTATATCAAGCCTATTGGGATGAAGACATTGACAGTGGAAAAATGTGGAGCTTCTTAGATAGAATGTACTACATCAAATTCGGCGAGCGATTCATCATGAAAAGCCCGTACATGGACGAAGATGCGATTGACAGTTTAGTTCAAAAGTTGGATTTGAGAGGACATTCTAACTAATACCTTCCTTTATTTTATTTTCTAAAAAAGTAGTCGAATAACCCTCAATAAAAGGCAAGGACATCACCTGTCCTCCATCGGCGAGTACGATGTCTGAACCTACAATTTGTTCGGGTTGCCAATCTCCGCCTTTAACGAGGATATCGGGTTGCAGGTCTTTAATAAGTTCATAAGGTGTATCAGTATCAAAAAGAATGACGGCATCCACAAAAGCAAGTGCAGCGAGGATGTGAGTACGGTTTTTTTGGTCTTTAATCGGGCGATGTTTGCCTTTTAAGCGACTGACAGAGACATCGGAATTGAGTCCGATAATGAGGTGGTCGGCGAGGTCGGCGGCTTGGGCGAGGTAGTAAATATGCCCGTAATGAAGCAGGTCGAAACAGCCATTGGTGAAAACAAGGGTTTGTCCGGCAGCACGCCAATCTTGTACCGCGATTTGAAGTGTGGCAAGGCTATAAATTTTTTGTTCTATTTTTTGAAAATGATGCTTCATGGAAATATGAACGATAAGCTGTGAATGATGTTCTAAAGGTCTATCTTTGCGGCTAATTTTTAAAGTAAATTCATATAAAATGTAAAATAATAAATCCTGATATTTCATCGGAACAAGTTGTAAACTGTAAAAGTTGCATAAAGTAAAATTGGCACAAATATTCTATAATTTATTGATTTTTAAATAATTAAAAATTAAAAATAATTAACTCGCGTACCATCGACACTCTTACAACTTGTCCCGACGAATGACGGGATTTTAAATTTATTATTTTACATTTTACATTTCAAAATATGCTAACCCTTTATCCACATTTCCATGAAAAATCTGTCTGCCATTATATTATTATTTATTGCCAATTCGATTTCGGGCGTATCGCAGGGCATTAGTATGATTGCGATTCCTTGGTATTTTACGCAGTCGGGCGAGGCGAGAATTTATGCAATGGTATATCTGGCAGTGACCTTAGTTTCTTTGTTTTGGGGTCCTTTGAGTGGTACTTTTGTGGATAGGTATAATCGGAAAAATATTTTTCTGGTCTTGACTTCAATAAGTTTTGTATTGCTATCGGTGACGGCAGTGGCGGGTTATCAGATGGGCGGCTTACCCTGGTATTTGGTGGCGACTGTATTTGCCATAACGTTTTTTAATTATAATCTGCATTATCCGAATTTGTATGCCTTTGTACAAGAGATTACGGAGCCTCGTTTTTATGGCAAAGTGACTTCGTACCTTGAGATTCAAGGGCAACTGACGAGCGTACTCGCGGGAGCAGGAGCGGCAATCTTATTGGAGGGCATCCCCGATGGCAAACTGAATTTGATAGGTGTCGGTTTTCAATTGCCTTTCGCCTTTGAAGCTTGGGAATTGCATGAGATATTTGCGCTGGATGCAGTGACTTACCTCATTGGTTTTTTCTTTATTTTGCCGATGCAGTTTACCTCATTGAAAGAGCGTATAGTGGAAACCGGATCTATTTTACAGCGTTTTCAGACGGGCTGGGAATACCTGAAGACCAATCCTTATATTTTGCTATTTGGCGTAGCTTCATACTCTATTTTTGTTACAGTATTGGTGACGACTTTTTATCTGGCAGCGATATATGTCAAAAATCATTTGCAGGAAACAGGCGATGTGTTTGCTTCGGCGGAGATGTGTTATGCTTTCGGGGCGGTGTTTGCGGGTATGGCGATACGACGTATTTTTAAATTTACCAATATCGTCATGTCTATCATCATCCTGACTTGGCTGACGGCGGGCTTGTTCATCGTTTTGGCAGTCAGTAAAAGTCTGGCAATTTTGTATGGCATGTTCTTATTGCTCGGAATAACGAATGCCGGTACACGCATTATGCGAATTAGTTATTTGTTTGAGCGTGTACCCAATCAGGTGTATGGCAGGACGGGCAGTATATTTTTTATTACCAATATTATATTCCGGCTGATATTTATTTCCTTATTCGGGCTGGCTTTTTTCCACGAAGGTAATTACATTGTGTATGCTTTCGCTATATTGGGTGTATTTCTGGCTGTTTCGGCAGTAGTATTGATGGCGTATTATCGAAAGTTGGTGGATTAGCCATAAAAAGGAAACGGCTCACGATGTCTCGTAAGCCGTTTATCACTTTAAGTTAAGGGTTTGCTCTCTGATATCCGTATAAAATTAAGCTTATCCCTTATCTAGATTGAATTAGATTGTAATTGAAAACTATGTAATTGTGTAATTGATGACAGCAAGAAGCAAGGTTTTTAGGCTCATTTCTTATGTTTTTTTTAATTTTTGTGACATGACAATTTATGTGATTTTAATTAAAAACATAGTAAATAAGTAAATAATATAGGTTTAATGTACGTATTTTAATTTTATTTAATAAAATACTTTTTTTGATTAAAAACCAATGACTTGTACTTTTTCATATTTTGTAATAAGCAGTGCAATTAAAAATTGCGAAATAATATAATTTTAGATTATAATTAATGCGAAATGCGTTAATTTGTTATTATAAAAAATAAGGCTTATGATTTTCATCATAAGCCCTTATTTAGGTTAGGGATTTTACTAAGATGGTAATTTTATCTTATTTAAAATCTCTTTTTAAACTGAATTGAAAACGTGTAATTGTGTAATTGATGACTGCAAGAAGCAGACTTTCGGGAGGCATTGTTGGTTTATTTTTTATATTTTGTGACACTATAAAGATAAATGCCCTGCGCTCAAAGGCTGAATTAACTTGTTGTTGCTATCATGAAATTAAATACATTATTAATGTTTAAAATGTGATAATATTTTGGAGTTTATTTCACGCTTAGTCTGTACACCAAGAGAGATATTCGACTATCCACATATTTATCCCGAAAGCTTTCGGGAGGGCGTGAAAAACGAATATAGATACCTGAAAACGACAGGCACTAATTTCGTATCAATCTTTTGGAATACTGAAAAGGGTATCTTGCGAGAATACCAAGTGAGCGCATTTTTTAAATAAAAAAAATATGAATATGAATAATCAATCCATCACTTTTGTAACCGGCGGAACGGGGCTTGTCGGGGCTTATTTGTTGCGTTATTTGGTGAGGGCAGGTGTGCGGGTACGTGCTTTGAAGCGTGCGAATAGTCCGATGAACTTGGTAGCTGATGTGGCAGATAAAGTGGAATGGGTAGAAGGCGATATTTTGGACGTGGCAACGTTAGAGGAAGCGATGCGCGGGGTGACGGAGGTGTATCACAGTGCAGCAATGATTTCTTTTGACCCGCGCGACAGGGAGCGGATGTTTGCAGTGAATATTGAAGGTACGGCAAATGTAGTGAATATGTGTTTGTTGTTGAATGTCAGGCGTTTGTTGTATGTCAGTAGTATAGCTGCATTGGGGCGCGAGACGGGTGTGGAGGAGGTGGACGAGTCGGCAAAATGGTCGAACAGCAGCCTGAATTCCAATTATGCGATTAGTAAATTTCGGGGAGAATCGGAGGTGTGGCGCGGGCGGGCAGAGGGCTTGAATGTGCTGGTGGTCAATCCTTCTACGATACTAGGAAGCGGGTATTGGGATAAGGGGTCGGCGGCTTTGTTTAAGACTGTGGGCAAGGGGATGCGCTATTATCCGGCAGGTACTACGGGCTTTGTGGATGTGCGTGATGTGGCGAAGGCTATGATTGAGTTGATGAATAGCGATATTGAAGGAGAGCGGTTTATTTTGAATAGTGAAAATATGTCGTGGCGCGATTTTATGGGCTTGGTGGCGGAGCAGTTGGGTAAGGCTGCACCTGCAAAATTGGTGAGTGGTTGGTCTTTGGAAGTGTTTTGGCGATTGGAATGGCTGCGTAGCCAATTATCGGGTGGTACGCCACTGCTGACCCGCGAAACAATCCGAAATACAGCGCATACTTTTTATTATAATAATGCTAAGGTACGCGAAGCGATTGCTTATGAGTTTCTGCCCGTAGCGGCAAGTGTTCACGAAACTGCGGCTCAATTTTTGGAAACCTACCCCAAAGGTATAGGACACGCATCCTTACCGATTGAGTAGCGAGTTATACAATAGATGTATCTTTTCTTTTGACAAGTTTATCTGATTGGTTGACACTTCATACGATATTAATTTCATACAAAATATAAGTAACCCGTTTGGTAAACTTTTCAAGTTTGCTAAACGTGAGTAAGACACTGAAATTTATAATTACCTAAAAATCAGTACTTTACTTCTCCGATAGCTATCGGAGACCAAACTTTTTGAAGTTTAGCAAACGGAGTGTTTAAATTTTGTTTTGATTTTTAAAATCAGATTCCAAAAGTGTCAAAACTTTTATGATTTAGATGAACTTGTCTTTCTTTTTGATGGGTTATGATAGTCGAATTACAGTTCGTTACTCGCTACTCGCTACTCATCACTCACTACTCTCATAAGGGAACAAATGTTAAAGTCGTGTCTTTTAACATATCGGCAGACAACAAAGCAGCTTCTGTGGCGTTATTGAATTGCTGCTTATGTCATTTTAATGTCAGCACAAAACCCAAGTAAAAAAGATACATACTCGTTGTTCTTATTTAGTTAAAAGGATCAATAACACATTCAATTCAATGAGTATAGGCGATTCGGGATTTCCCGAATCGCCTTTCTTTATAAAATTCCAAATTTCAAGCACCAAATTCCAAAAATATTCACATCTGAATTGGAATTTGGATTTTGTTATTTGGAATTTCATTTAGTTCTACCTCCATCCAAAAAATCCTGATACTCTTTCAATTTTTCCCAGTCTCCGTCGGCAGCGAGTTGTGCTTGTTCGGGCCAAGTACTTGGGTCATGGATGCGGTAGCGGTCTCCTGCGGCATCAAGGATGCTTTTCAGCCTGTCCACGCTTGTACCTGCGAGGTCTCTCCATGTTTTGACTCCGCCGTTTTTGAGTAATTGCTCAATCTTCGGACCTACACCTTCTACGATTTTCAAATCCTCTGGATTAGAAGGATTTTTTGTATTGAGTGCGCTTGGATTGCTCATTTTGGTTTGATGCAATTTTTTTGCCTGTCCTACCCAATCGTCGCGCTGTACACGCCCCGGGAAGAACTCTATTGCGTCATTCACCTCCTGTACCATTTCAGCGTCAAATTCACTCACTTGCTCGAAGGTAAAAATACCCAATTCATTGAGTTTTTTCTCCAATGCCGGACCCACACCACTGATGAGTTTGAGGTCATCCTTAGCACCTGCGGCTGCAGGTTTGAGCTTTCTTCTTACACTATCTCTGGCGGCTTGTGCCTGTGCTTTCTTTTCTTCTTTCGTTGGTGCGGCACCGCCTCCACCACTGCTAGCTGCTGCTCCGGCTACAAAGCCTGCGCCTACTGCGGGTACAGCCGCAACTTTGGTACGACAGGCTACAAGATCAGCTTCCGTTGCCCTCAATTTGGCTCTCAAAGCGTCGAGTTCGGCAGTGTCTGCCCCCGCCTCTTTAGCCTGACGCAATTTTAGATTCAAATCTTGAATAGTCCTTTGGTGAGCGGTGGCTTGTGCTTCTACTTCGGCGAGTTTGGCTTTTAGTTCAGCCACCTCTCCGGCAGTAGCATTGGCACTAGCGGCATTGGCTTCTACCTCATTCAGTTTGCCGCGCAAGCTGGCATTGAGCGTAGCACTTTCTTCCAATCGGGAACGCAAGGCATCCAATTCTGAAGTGTCGGCAGCGGCACTTGCCCAAGTCGTTTTTTCCTCTTCGAGCGCAGCGAATCTGGCTTTCGTAGCATCCAGTTCTTTGCCTTGTGCATCGCGTACTTGGCGGGCAGCCATGAGGTCGCCATGCAATTGACCTTTTTCGAGTTCGAGTTGACGGATTCTCTCGGCTTGTTTATCAATTTTCGCATTGGCATTTTTCAAATCCAATTCAAGACCTTCATTGATTTTCTGTAATTTGGCATATTTGGTTTTCCAATTCTCTATATCTCTTTCCAAACCGGCTACTTGCTCACGCAAACGACTCACCAATCTGCCCCATACCAACCATCCCAATAAAAGCCCCAACAGACCAAATGCTAATGCCCATAAAAAGTGCGACCAAAATTCAGCTGTCATAAAATGGTCGAATATTCCTAATAGTGTCATATCTTTATTTTTTTATATTTACAAATTTGATTTTAGTTGATTAGTGAATGAGTTGACCGGTTAATCAGGTTGACGTATTTATTAAATATTTTATAATATTTTTTTTATTTATAACAATAAATTTATTTAAAAATATTTTATAATAAAAAAAATAATATTAAAATTTTTATTAATAAAAATTAAACTATCCACTATCGAAAATCTAATAATGATATTTTCAGGATTCAGGCTAATGGTTTATCAAATACAGGATATTTCATTCGAAAAAATCACCTGATTACTAATTACCTGATAAACCAATCAACTATTCCCTAAAGAATCCTCGCGTTGACCCTTCGGTTTCTGCGTTTGTTGGCTGCTGTATCGTTAGTGGTAAGGGGGTCTGTTTCTCCTTTTGAATCGGTAGAAATAGGATTTTTGATACCCATATTAACAAGGTATCGACGGACAGCACGAGCGCGTCGAAGCCCTAGATCTTGATTATACATTAGTTCACCATCGCTGTCGGTATGTCCTATGAGGACGATTTTTTTACTCGGGTTGTCAGTCAGATACTTTTTGGCTTCATTTGCCCAATTCACAAAACGACTTCCCGGCTTGAATACATCCGAATTGGTCTCAAAATTCGTATCCGAGAAATTCATATCTGCAAAGGTGTCCTTAATCACTTCAAAAGAAACGGGTTCATTCATTTGACCGGGCTTGACGAGTAAGCCTCTCAAATCAAAACGATCTTCTTTGATACCTTTTTTGACTAGTATTTCCCGTACAGATGCTGCACGGGCAACACCCATATTATCATAAGTACTGGTATTTTTATCATCGGGCAGGTATCTTCCAAGCAAGGATAGCTTTGCGTCAGGATTATCTTTCATGTATTTGACTACGCGGTCCAAAAATTTCTTATTGGCTCGCGTAATAGTGGGTTTTGCAGAACCTGTCTTGAAGGCGAATTGTTCGTGGTCACCAATGAGCGACCTCTTCTTGTAAGTAAGGCGCAAATCCGCGACTTTTGGCAGTTCGTCAACTACTGGCGGAGGAGTGGTAATTTCGTTATGATGATTTATATCTAATACATCAGCAACATGCAACCACGCCCATAGAAAACTACCGACCAACAGGAATAAAATAGCACTAAATGGTCTCATAAAATGAGTAGTTATTGGTTAGCAATAAGGTATGTATGTTGAGGGATTGAGGGTGGTATAACCGACAACAGAACATACCCGATAAATGATTGAGCGAAAAAATAGATAATTATTGTTATAACACCAAATTATCTATGTAGTATTCTCACAAGTAAGACGAAATACATTATAAAAGTAACAGGCAAATCAAGTCAAAAAACAATAAAAAGCCTGTTTTTTCAGCGTAAAGCGAATTAAATTAGTGAATATTAGATAAGTGTAAAACAATAATGTGTTTTGCGCGATTTTTACCAATATTTACGATAGCAACAGGCTTACTTCAAGCGGTAAACACAATAATGTTCATCGTCATAAGCTACTGTATAATCCAGTGGCTTTTGGTGTGAGTTTTTGTCTATAAAAAGGTAGGTCGCACCGAGTTCTTGCAATTGACGGATGTGTGCTGCGTTGAGGTCTTCGTTGTTGACCGTCCAGCCTTTGCGGTGGGCGAAGTATATTTGTTGGGGGTTGCGTGCGCCATCGTTGATGATGATAAGGTCGGTGGCTTGGGTGACTTGGTCGGCGATGTTTTCGAGCCTGAGTTTATGCCGTTCACTGTCTTTGATAAAAAATTCGTGTTGCTGATTGGCAATGGCTTCTATACCAATGGCGATGAGCAAAAGGTATGCGTACAGGGGCTTCATTCGCACGAGAGCCAAAGCCGCGATAAGTGCCATGATAGGCGTAAACGGAATGATGTAGTAATTGTGCAGAGGAAATACCTCGCCTGTTTTTAAAATAAATAAAAAGAAAATGAACGAAAATACGAATAGACCTATTTTTAAATAATATTTTTTTTCGATAGAAATACTTGAAGGTAAAAAGTATCTTGAAGATGGCTTAGAGTAATTTTGTAAGTCATTTCCTTGTATCGACGACTTTAGCCGTCGCAGAAAGCCGAACCACCTGACGGCTAAAGTCGTCAGTACGGGAACATCTTTTGATATTAAAAAAAATAGACCCAATAAAAAGCACCCGAAAGCAATATAAGAATGAAAGGCACTGAAATAAAATTTCTCCATTGCTTCACGCCATAATCCAGCCACTTCCGTTGCACCCTGCGCCAATGTCCGGGGAAAGTAGAGCATGTATCCGTAGGTCTCCGCAAGGTACGGAACCCAATAAAAATACCACGCACATATCAGCCCAAAACTCACCGAAGCGGTTACTGTCAACCCGATTTTTCGATGGAGCGGAATCTCTTTTATCAACAGCGGTATCAACAAAAAACTCAACAGACTGAGTGCAGACAGTTTGCTCAATACGCCCAATGTGATGAAGCCGAAAAAGAGCAACAACCGTCCGGTTTTTCCATTTTTAAGATAGCAATAGCCTTGATAAAAACCAATGAGTACGAGGGCAACACTAAAGGTATCGGGCATGGCTTTGCGCGAAAAATCGAACCATACGGAAACGAGTAAAATAATGGTCGCGTAGTTCGCTATATTGCGATTAAATAATTCTTTTATGAATAAAAAAAAGTAATACAGACCTATCGTGGATACAATGAGATTGATGAGTCGCCCATACCAATGTTGGTAGCCAAATATTGCGGAGGCAAGGTAAATCAGGTAATTAAAAATGGGAAATTCCGCGCCCATAATGCCCGTTTTTTCACCCGCTATATCAATGCGTGGAAAGAAAATATTGGCATCTGTTTCAAGGAAGTTTCGGGCAACCATATTGGTGAGTGCTTGTCGCCAACTGTGTCCGATTTCGAGCGGCGGATTGGTGATGCCGATAAGCCGAATGAGGAAAAAAAAGGCGAGTATCCAGAGGATGAATGGTATGGTGGCATTGTTTGACGGTGGAGTTCGCGTCACAAAAGCGGCGGGTTTAAACCCGCCGCTTTTGTGATTAAACCACTTCATACAATTATACCATTTTGTCATTTGATTTATACATTAAAAGTGCGAATCTGCCCCGTACCGACGACTTTAGCCGTCGCAGAAAACGAGACACTTGACGGCTAAAGTCGACCTGTGCGATTAAAATGAGTTGAGACTTGCAAATCAACTTTTTGCGATAAAGGTACGTTAGTACCGACCCTGTTTGTAGTAAAATAATCCCCAAAACCTCCTAAGCTCCGTAGGAGCGGCACTGTTTGTACATTT
>CALIZI010000055.1 GCA_938028705.1 uncultured Saprospiraceae bacterium
TCGACTTTTTGCGATAAAGGTACGTTAGTACCGACCCTGTTTGTAGCAAAATAATCCCCAAAATCTCCTAAGCTCCGTAGGAGCGGCGCTGTTTGTACATTTAACGGTGTCGGTGCTATGCACCTTGATAGGTTTTCCTTGGTTTTTTGCTACAAACGGAGTCGATGCTAACGCATCTTGAACGGCATAAAGCGAAATTTCATCGCCTACTATTTTAATCGCACAGGTCGGCTAAACAACCTGTGCGATTAAAAGTTGAGGCTTACAAATCGACTTTTTGCAAAAGGTACGAGGGTACAAATTGCAAATTTATTCTACATTACAATATTTTTTTTAATTATAATTTAATTTTAAAAATAAATAAATTATAATATTTTTATATAGTAATTAAAAAATAATTTTACCGTAGTGCGACTTGAATATTCATGTCTTATCGACCCTTTTACAACTTGTCCCGATGAAACGGGATTTTACATTTTATATTAAAAAATTTAATCTTGCAATTACATTCTTAATCTAAAATGCCTGACTATTTTGATGACCGGTGACGGATAAAGTCACCTATTCACGTATCATCAAATCAAGTTGGACATTCGGAAACAGTCCACAAAGATGAAGTCCCTTGTCACGATAGCTTTATTGCTGCTATGTAGTATCGCTGATGCTCAAATTAGACAATATTTGGTTGCGGGTCAGAGTAATGCACGCGGTAGAGGCCTTGCTGCGCTAGCTCCTACGATAGATACCCTCACCTCTTTTGAGTTCCGCCCTGATAGCAATTCGCTCGTTTCTTTGCAAGACCCTGTCGGTGTAGATTTCGGGGGTTTTCAGGCAGCAGCTACAGGTTCGCCTTGGCCCGCTTTCGCCAAACAATATTACGATATTACTTCCGATACCACTGTCCTCATTCCGGCAGCACGCGGCGGAAGTGGCGTACACCTGACCTCTAGTGCTGTGGGTACCAATTGGTCTTCTATCGGCTTACTCTACACACTCGCCCTGTTCAAAACCAATCAGGCAAGAGCAATCACCAACGAAGAACTCGACGGCGTAATATGGCTGCAAGGCGAAACAGATGCCGGACGCATCACCTTTGGCGCAATAAACGGAGACGACTACCGCGATGCCCTTATTGATTTGATTAACCGATTTCGTATGGATCATGGTTGTCATCTTCCTTTTTATATCATATTGGTAGGTACAAATACCGAAGACGATACGCTTGGATACGATGAAGTACGGGCAGCCCAAGAAGAGGTAGCGGACATCATGCCACATACCTACATCATACATGAGGATACACAATTTTTTCCTGATTGGGGCTGGATGAGCGATAATGTACATTACAGTCAGGATGGCTACAATCATGTAGGCGAAATAGGCGCGACCAACTTGACAGCTATCGAAAATGAGTATTATAGAATTACAAAAAGCAGCGACGAAACGATTTGTAAAGGCGATAGTATGCTCTTGTCTGCGCCTTCTTCTTACCAAAATTATTTGTGGTCAAATGGCGATACATCAGACAGTACCTACGTCACCACCGGAGGCAGACATACGGTGACGGTTACCGACCAAAACGGCTGCTCTTTTCCCCTCAAAATTGATATTCCAAGCTACCCAGAACAAGCCCGTCCAGTGATTGATATGGTGGGCAATGATACCCTTTGTGTAGGTGATGTCGTCACCCTCAATGCCTCTCCCGCCATCAGCCACTTGTGGTCAAACGGCTCAACTTCATCTTCCATTACTACCAATACATCCGGCGATTATTTTGTACAAAGTCTTGATTTTTACGGTTGCCTGAGCGACCCTTCGGATACAGTGTCTGTTATCGTTACGGATATTCCTGCGCCTACACTTGCACTGAGCAGCTCAACGAATATTTGTGAAGGCGATACCCTGACCATCAGTGCGCCACTTGGTTTTGATACCTACCAATGGTCTGACGGCAGCATTTCGCAAAGCATTCAAGTTACCGATTCCGGTACTTTTACTTGTATCGTTGGCAATAGTGCAGGTTGTGTCAGTCCGCCTTCTGCACCTGTTGATATTGAAGTACATCCGATTCCAGTGACAGGTGCGATTTTGTTTGTGGGAGCTACTGTTTTTTGTGAAGGAGACAGTACAACCCTAATCGCTTCCTCACAATACGATAATTACCTTTGGTCAACAGGCGATACCACAAAAAGCATTAGCGTTTATGAATCCGGCTCTTATAGCTTTTCTTTTATTAATGAAAACGGCTGTATCGGCGAGACTTCTCAATCAATTGATATTACTGTGCATCCTTCTCCTCCTATTCCTTTTATTAATACAATGGATAATACCGAATTTTGTGAAGGAGAAAATATTACTTTAAATGCCCTTTCAGGATTTGCAGCATACCTATGGTCAACGGGCGACACTACACAAAGCATCGTCGTATCCGAATCCGGTGTGTTCAGTTGCTTTGCCATTGACTCAGTCGGTTGCAGTAGTCCGGTTTCTAATGCCATAATGACAACGGTGAATCCAATGCCTGATGCACCTACCGTCATCGCTAATGGTGCAACAACTTTCTGCGAAGGCGATAGCGTGACCTTGAGCGCACCTTCGGGTTTTGTCGGTTATCAATGGTCAACGGGTGATAGTACACAATATGTTACCGTTTATAATACCAATACATTTTTCAATATTGTTACAGATGCCAACGGCTGTGTCAGTCCTATTTCTGAACCCGTAAACGTTGTGGTCAATCCTGCACCTGCCACGCCAAACATTACTCAAATTGGCAATGCGACTTTGTGCGAAGGGGATAGTTTGATATTGATGGCTTCACCCGATTTTGCTCATTACGAATGGTCAACGGGCGATACCACACAAAGCATCGTCGTATTCGATTCAGGTATATTCAATTATTTTGCGATTGATTCAAGCGGCTGTGCAAGTCCGGTCTCTTTATCTGTCGAAACAAATGCTATCTCCTCCACTCCGCCAATGATTACAGCAAGTGGCACAACAACTTTCTGCGAAGGCGAAACCCTTACGCTGACCGCCCCTTTCGGATTTTCTGATTATCAATGGTCAAACGGCGATACCACACAAAGTATCGTCATTAGCAATTCCGGTACATACACCTGCATCATTACGAGTAGCGAAGGCTGCGAAAGTCCGCCTTCCGAACCCGTCGAAGTCATTGTACTTCCGCTACCTTCTGCACCCAACATTACGCCGACAAGCACAACGACTTTCTGTGAAGGGGATAGTTTACTCATTACCGCTCCTTTCGGATATGCTCATTATCAATGGTCAAACGGCGATACTACGCAAAGTATTACCGTATATGATTCAGGTATGTATAATTGTTTTATTATAAATGAAAATAATTGTAAAAGTCCTGTTTCGCCATCCGTTGAAGTCACCGTACACAGCATCACTGCACCTGCCATTATTGCTAATGCTCCGACCACTTTCTGCGAGGGTAATAGTGTCACGCTCAGTTTGCCAATGACTTACGATAATTATTTGTGGTCAAATGGAGCGGCTACGCCGAGCATTACTATCTATGATAGCGGAACTTATGACTGCCTTGTGACAGATGCCAATGGCTGTATAACTTCGGTGGCAGCACCCGTTGAAGTCAATGTTATTTCTGCTGCCATTCCGCCAATGATTACCCTAAGCGGTGCGACGGACTTTTGCGAAGGGGAGACCGTTACCCTAAGTGCGCCTTCCGGTTTTTCCGGTTATTTGTGGTCAGACGGAAGCACGACACAAAGTATCACGATTAGCAGCTCAGGCACATATAGTTGCATGATTACCAATGATGCAGGCTGCGAAAGTTCGCCTTCCGAAGCCATTGAAATCATTGTACATCCGCTACCGCCTGTGCCTGACATTACGCCGATAGGCACAACGAATTTCTGTGAAGGTGATAGTTTAATTTTAAATGCCCCTACCGGATTTTCCAATTATCAATGGTCAACCGGCGATATGACACAAAGTATTATCGTATATGATTCAGGTATCTATAATTGTTTTATTATTAATGAAAATAATTGTACAAGTCCTGTTTCTGCATCCGTCGAGGTTAATGTTAATCCAATTGCTGTTCCCACTATTACAGCCAATAATCCGACGACTTTCTGCGAAGGTGATAGCGTAACACTGACCGCTTCGGCAGATTATGTGGCTTATCAATGGTCAAACGGCGCGATTACACCAAGTATTACGGTCAGCAATTCGGGGCTATACAATTGCATCGTGACAGCTGACAATGGCTGTATGAGTGAAGCTATTGAGCCTGTTCAAGTGGTCGCTTTATCCGCTAATTCTGCTCCGGTCATTACGCATAACACACCCACTACTTTTTGTGAAGGTGATAGCGTGGTACTCAGTGCGCCCGATGGATTTTCTACTTATTTATGGTCAAATAGCGCGACTACGCAAGATATTACTGTTTCGGCTTCGGGTACTTTTGATTGTATAGTTACCAATGAATCAGGCTGTATCAGTCCACCTTCTGCACCTGTCAATGTGGTCGTCAATTCGCTTCCGCTTATGCCTGTGATTACGGCAAGTGAGACCTCAGCTTTTTGCGAAGGCGATAGTATTCAGCTTTTTGCACCTGTCGGATTTTCTGATTATCAATGGTCAACCGGCGAAATAACGCAAAGCATTATCGTCTATGATGCGGGTATGTATGATTGTATCGTTATTAATGAAAATGGCTGCGAAAGCCCGGCTTCTGTACCCATTCAAATCTCCACACTTGCTGCGCCGGCTGCACCTCAAATTAGTTTGATAGGTGAGGCAACTTTCTGTGAAGGCGATAGCGTCACGCTGACTGCACCTGCCGGATTCTCCGATTATCAATGGTCAAATGGAAGTGCCGCACAAAGTATTACCGTTTACGACGCGGGTATGTATGAGTGTTTTATTATAAATGAAAATGGATGTACGAGTGCCAACTCTGCGCCTGTGGAGATTATTGTCAATGCGCTTCCTGCCGCTCCTGTCATTACACCCAATGCTTCGACAGCTTTCTGTGAAGGCGATAGTGTCACCCTGACCGCACCTGCCGGATTTTCCGCTTATCAATGGTCAAACGGAGCCACTACGCCAAGCATTACAGTCTATGATTCGGGTATATATGAGTTTTTTATTATAAATGAAAGCGGCTGTATGAGTGCCAATTCTATTCCGGTAGAAGTAACAGTATATCCACCTCCGGCAAGACCTTCGATTAGCCTAAACAGGTCATCTGCACTTTGTGAAGGGGATAGTGTGACACTGACTATGCCGTCCGGTTTCAAAAGTTATCATTGGTCCACCGGAGATACCACCCGAAGCATTACCCTAGGTTATTCGGGTTTATTCCATTGTTTTGCAATTGATAATAATGACTGTATGAGTCCTGTGTCGGAGAGTGTGGAGGTTGTTGTCAATGCACTTCCTGATATACCTGTCATCAGCACCGCTGGTTCAACCACTTTTTGTCCCGGAGAAAATATCACCCTTAGTGCGCCTTCAGGTTTTTCGGCTTATCAATGGTCAACAGGTGATACGACTCAAAATATTGTAGTATCCGATGCAGGTATATTTGATGTGTTGGTTATTGATAATAATGGTTGTATGAGTCCATTGTCAAATCCGGTAGAGACTAGCCTAGATACATTGCCCGATGCGCCTGTCATTACTGTTACGGGTTCTACTGTATTGTGCGAAGGCGAAAGTGTCAACCTGAGCGTACCTTCGGGTTACGCATCTTACGAATGGTCGAATGGAGAGACTGCGGCAGAAATTATCGTATATGATGAAGGTTTATATTATTGTACCATTACAGATGCCAATGGCTGTTCGGCTGTTACGCCGGAGCCTGTTCAGGTTTTAGTCAATCCGCTTCCGCCTGTTCCGGTTATACAAGCAATTGGTGCAGCGGCTTTTTGTGAAGGAGATAGTGTTGAGCTTACTGTTCCGGGCGGCTACCATAGCTACACTTGGTCAACAGGCGATAGCACGCAATCCATTTTTGCCTACGATACAGGCACATATTATTGTACCGTATCAGATTTTGCAGGTTGTGAAAATGTATCGGCAGCTTTTAATACCTCCATGACTGAAATGCTGCCCATTCCCGAAATTACCTATTCGGGCGATGTTGAATTTTGTGAAGGGGAGAGTGTTACCTTGTTTGCACCGTCGGGCTATCTTTACCAATGGTCGAATGGTGAAACCACGCAGGATATTACGATTAGCGAAACTTCCGGTCCACTGGCATGTATGATTATGGACATCAACGGCTGTATGAGCGAATGGTCGGATACGACTTTTGTGGTCGTCAGTCCGCAGGCTGCTGTGCCTGAAATTGATACGATTGGTTCAACGACTTTATGTTTGGGAGAAAGTGTTGAGTTGATGGCTCCGGCAGGTTTTGACAGTTACCTGTGGAACAACGGGCAGACTACGCCAAGCATCACCGTAGGACTTGAAGGTACTTATACCGTAGCCGTAGCCAATACGGATGAATGTTTGAGTGAGTATGCGCTTTCGGTAGAAGTGACGGTCAATCCTGCCCTTCCGCCACCCACGATTTCCGTATTGGGCAGTACCAATTTTTGTGAAGGAGACAACGTGATGTTAAGTGCCTTATCCAATGAAGCATCGGGCTATCTTTGGTCGGATGGCAGCACTACGCAGATGATTACGGTAAGTACAAGCGGGGCATTTTCCTGTATCGTTCTTGATGATGCCGGATGTCAAAGTCAGTCGTCCATTACCGTCAATACCGTTGTGCATCCCAACCCTGCACCGCCTGTCATTTCGATTTTGGGAGATGCTGTAATTTGTGAAGGCG
Organism: uncultured Saprospiraceae bacterium; assembly: GCA_938028705.1. GTDB lineage: Bacteria > Bacteroidota > Bacteroidia > Chitinophagales > Saprospiraceae > JAHDEO01. Next base: position 6,839 of record CALIZI010000055.1, read on the forward strand.
ATACCACTGTATTGAGTGCGTCCGCAGGTTTTGAAGAATATTTTTGGTCCAACGGTGCGATTGACCAAGCGATTGATGTCACCGCTGCCGGAGCCTATAGTTGCTATGTGGTGGATGAGAACGGTTGTGAAAGTCTGCCTTCAGATACCCTTGTTACTGAAGTGCGTCCACTACCGCCTATGCCGAATATTGAGCCTTCCGGCGGCTTAATCTTCTGCGAAGGTGAGAGCATTACACTGACAGCAGATGACGATTACCTGAGTTATCTTTGGTCCACAGGTGAGACTACGCAAACGATTACTGTGAATAGTAGCGGTAATTTTTATTATACGGCAACGGACGATATTTCGTGTCGCAACCCGATGTCGGATACTATTTTTACTGATATGACTGCTGTTCCGATGACTCCCGTTATTACTTTGGTTGGGCAAGATACACTCTGTGCTTCCGAGTTCGCAGATACCTATGCTTGGTATCGAAATGATACTTTGACAACATACAGTACGCAATGTATTGTTCCACAATTGAGTGGTGAATGGCAAGTATTGACGAGCATAGGAGATTGTATGTCCGGCGCTTCCGCAGCTTATAATTTTAACGCTACACCGCCACCGCCGAATGACCCCGCAGCTATGGAAATTTACCCGAATCCGGCTAATGGTTTCCTGACGATGCAAACAACTAATATTTTCGATGATGCCAGTTTTGAAATTTATGATATACTCGGCAGGTTGTTGTATGTAGAAGAATTTGACTTGCAGGATGTTCCGCAATTTCAATACACGATAGATATTCGGCGTTTGCCAGATGCGCCTTACATAGCCGTCTTGCGTACTGATGGCACTTGGCGATTTGCGAGGAAGTTTATTGTGAAGGGGATAGAGTAGTGATTAGACTTGCCTTGCATTTTGGAAATGCAGGGTAAGTTTCCGGGCTTTCAGCCTTTAGCTTTAGTTTCGGTTTTCGTCTATGGTTTTGATTTCAGCTTCAGTAAATTCGGTAATTCTTGATATAACCGAATAGCCTAAACCTTGTTCCAAGCAACGAATGGCAGTTTCTTCTTTTACTTCTTGGATTCCCTTTTCACGTCCTCTTTTATAAAGGTAATCTGTTTCTATGTCGTATATTATTGGCATAAGAATCAATTGGTTATCAGGACTTTTTACTTTTTCTCTTTTCGTCTATCTCCTTGATTTCGGTTTCGGTAAGTCCGGTAATTGCTGATATAACCGGATAATCCAAACCTTGTTCCAAACAACGAGTAACGGTTTCTTCAAGTTGTTTGCGTTGTTTTTCAAGTCCTTCTTTACGTTGTTCTTCGCGTCCTTTTCCAAGTCCTCTTTTATAAAGGTAATCCGTTTCTATATCGTATATTACTGGCATAGCTTCAATTATTTTAGTTACTTCTTCATCAAAATTACGTAATCTTGATAAAATAATCAACTGTTGTAAGTATTTTGATAGGTCGCTTTTTGAACGACTGACTTTTTTCAGCTTTTTGATAATCAAACGTAAAACAGCTTCTATGCGTTGTGGTTCAAAATCACTCAACAGTGCCAACAGGATAATCTCCGGCACTTGTGAACTCAATAAAGTCTCTGTA
>CALIZI010000056.1 GCA_938028705.1 uncultured Saprospiraceae bacterium
AAACTCGTCTGACATTTTCAAAATTCACCGATGATATCATATTTTTCTAGCAATATTTAAATGTCTGACGAGTTTTAGCCCAAATTCGGAAAAAATACCCCATGTTAAACACAAATATATTTTTATTTTTAAAACATGACAATGTCATGTTAAAACGTTTATATTCAAATGCAACTATAAAAATTGAATTATGCTCACTACTCTCTACTCACTACTCTCTACTCTCTACTCACTACTCTCTACTCACTACTCCACTCTCTACTCTCTACTCACTACTCTCCACTCTCCTCAACTACCGAATCAAAGTCACTGAACCGATGCGTCGTGTTACACCATCGCCATAATTCATACCTTGCCATATCGTTCCATCTTCAAATACACCATGTACTTTCCAAACATAAACATCCTGCGGGAGTAGTTGTCCGTTGTGTGTGCCATCCCATGCTTCGAGCGGTTTGCCCTTGTCGAGCGCAGTAGATTTCCAAAGCAATTCTCCATAGGTGGAGTAAATCTCAAAGCTATATTCTTTCAAGCCTGCGGCTACGGGTTTAAAGGTATTTACCGCTTCGTGACCTTCAGGCACAAAGGCATTGGCAATGCCGATACCATCACAAAAATGTGGTTGAATGAAGGCAGTTAAAGTATCCGTACAGCCCTTTGCATCCGCCGCAATCAGACTGACTTCGTACACCCTAATGTCTTCATAGGTAATCATAGAGGGATTATCTGAGAAAGACGCGGTACCGTCTCCAAACAACCAACGATATGAAATCGCATTTTTAGAACGATTTGTAAAATTGATCGTAGCTTGGCTACAATCTTCGTCTATTTCGTAAGTAAAATCGCTTTGCACCACAGGCTCAAAAAACACTGTTTGGCTAAGGCTATCGGTACATCCTGTGGTATTTTGTACATGTAAGGAAACGGTGTATTCACCTTCCGAATCGTAAGCATAGCTATCAGGCGATGCGCCTAGGGCTGTGATGCCATTGCCATAAGTCCAGATGTGTTGTGTCGCACCTGTGCTGTAATTTTCAATATCAATACTCATCTCGCACATATCTGTCTCCAATGCAAAATCGGCTATCGGAGGCAGCATGGCTTCTATCGTTTCAGTGTGTGTATTGCCACAACCTGTCCACGGGTCGGTGACAGTGAGGCGAATATCGTACATACCTTCATCGGGGAAATCGATCATGGCTTGGGGACTGAGGTATTCTGTGGAAATACCTAAATCGTTTGTTACGAGCCAGTTATAACTGCATTGTGGTGCCACAACATTTGGAGTGATGGGCATGGCAGTACCCGCACATATCGGTTCAACATCAAACATAGCAATAGGCGCAGGGCGCACATAAAAGGAACTTTGGAGGGTGTCCGTATGGCAACCCTGCGCGAAAAAAAGGACGGATATATGACCCGCCTGAACAAAACTATGCTCCGGATTTTCTTGGGTGCTGCTCGTATTTCCGAATAACCATACTACACTCGTATCGCCTTCGGAGAGGTTGAAAAAGTTAATGGTTTCGTATTGGCATATCGTATCTGTATGTGGCAAGTAAGTAAAATCTGCTTTTACCGTAGTGGGTATAATGGTTACGATTTGCATGCTGGTATCCGCTTGGCAGTCATTAGCCGCTATGAGCGTGAGTTCGATGTCGGTCACATCATTAACCTCCGGCAATGTGAGTTCGGCATTGGCAGTGTAAGCAAAGGGCGAGCCTTCGTACAACCATTCATAATTGTTAATATATCCGCGACTTTGATTGCCAATCACTTCAATCGTAGCACCCGCACAGATGTCTGTTTCTGTAAAAATAACAGCTTGCGGCGATTGGTATATTCTAATGGTATCGTAAGAAGAGGAACTACCGCATACGCCTGTCGCAGTCAATGTTATAATGTAATCGCGGTCTTCTTCTACTCTGTTGAAATCAATACAAGGTTCGTCTAAATCACTCGTTTGCCCATTCCCGAAATCCCATGAGAGGGTCATCTCGTCTCCAATACTGGTACTTTGAAAACAAATGCTGGTATCGCATAATTCGCGCTCCACCATGAACTCCGCATTAGGTGAATCGCCGACTTCGATGCTTTGAGTTGCTACATTAGCACAGTGACTCGTGCGGGCAGTCAGGCTGATAGTGTAAGTGCCGGCTTCGGGGTAAGAGTATTGTGGCTGTGCGACTTCAGAGGTTTCATTATTATAATTAAAATCCCATTCGTAAGAAATATCTGTACTATCGACATTTTCAAATAAAGAAATATTATTAAATGTAAATAATTCATTGATACATACATTCGTAGGAATATCTATCGTGGGAATGATACTTTCTATGTGCAGCGTCATTTTATCGGAAGGTGTACAATCGGCTTCCGCATCATATATTGAATAGGTAAATTCGTAATTACCGGAAGGCAAATCTGTATCAATTGTACCATCAGGCGCAATGCCTTCTCCCGACCAAAAACCGCCCTGCGGCAGCCCCGTAAGGGGCTGCGCAGCAGGGGCGGCACTTTCGCAATACCATATATCTTGCCCTGCGTCAACCGCTATGGCATCTATGACCTCAACATATATGGTTTCGGAAAACTCACATGCGCCTGTGCCAAGCGTATAGGTTAATTCAACTGATTGGTGGACTTCAAATGGCATCGTCATGGTATCGCTGGATGTATTCGTCCAAATTCCGCCCGGCGGGTCGGCAATCAGGTTGACCACCTCCCCGCCGCAGAGGGGCGGAACGTGCTGTATTTCTATCTGTGGATTGGCTTCGAGTACACTAAAATTGTGGGAATCGGATGCGCTACCGCAAGCATTGGTCGCGCTAACATATACGGAGTAATTATTTGGGAATAGGGTCGTTATTATCGTGTCGCAAGAGGCTATCGGTTGTCCGCTAAAGTAAATAAAACAGAGGTTGCTCGTCAGTTCAAGTCCGTGGTCATCGACATTGACATAAGCTCCAATATCTATCGGCAGACAGACAACGGGCGGTATATCCAATGTGATTTCGGGCTTGGCGTGGATGGTCACGAGTGTATCCCACAGCAAGTCGGTGCATTGGTTGTTTGCAGCCAAGGAAACAAGGTATTCGCCGGGGCAACTAAAGTCGATTTCAATGTCCTCAGAGGTCTCATTGGTATTGTTTAAAAATGCCCAGCAACCGTTTTCTCCCGTCACTTCCCAAGTGAATTTCATGGTATCTCCGGGGGGAAGCAAGTCACTGGACCTGTTGTTAAACAATCCTTGATTTTCATCGCAATGTGGTTCGGAGGATTGGGCAAAAATCGCCTCTACATCCAATGTCTCAAGTAAGGATACGACCTCAACAATGTGTATTTGTTTGATGGTATCACATTTGTTTGCAGCTTCTACATGTATAGTGTAAGTTCCTGATTCATTGAATATAAAACTTGGCGGATTTTCGTTAAGTATCTCAAAACCTTCATTCGGCGAAATAGTCCACGATATGTAGCCATTAGGGTCGGCTGTGCATACCGGGCTGTCGTAAATTTCAATAGTTGCGACAGGGGTGTTGAAGGCTTCGCCTTCGCAGATGATAGACTCCAGAGGAGGTAAATTAAAGGTAGGCGGCGCACTGATGTTAATCTTGGTACTCGCGCTACTATTTCCGGTACAAGGATTGTCGGCAACTATCGTTACTTCGTAAGCATTGTCGGGCAATCCGCAAGAGGATTGCTCAAACACCAAGTCCAATATATCCGGTGGCGGATGATTGAAGGTGTTGTTCAATGCACCATTAATATACACTTCGTAGGTGGTACTCGGCGGATTTTCTTCTGTGCCTTGAATGCCAATGACAATCTCGGCACCGCTACAATAAAAATCATTTCCTCCCAAATTGGAGATGCCCACCGCCGGGTTACTTCCGTTAAATACTTCGTAGATTCTCGTCGTCGTCGTACAATTCTCAAAGGTGCTATCTCCCGTCACCGTAACGGTGAGCAGGAAATAGCCTAATCCGTAGGTATGGTTCAAGGTTTCAAAGGTAGTGTTCTCATAATTCGGTGAACCGTCACCCCAGTCAATGATGTAGTTCGTATTGTTCGCCAGCGTGACTGAGGCATTCTGAATCGTCAGGTCGTAGGTCGTGTTACTACTATTATTAATGCAATTAATGAAAGACGAATTTCCGTTAAGATTGGTGATGGTAGCATCCGGCGCAGGTGATGTTATGACCTCCAGAGTAGCTGTACATGAACCGTCATTGGCAGTGACGCTTACGGTGTAGCTTTGTCCGCTTATTCCCGCAGGGAATTGATGCTCTGTACTTGTGCCGATTGCTTGATTGCTACCATCACCAAAATTCCATGTATAAATAGTCGAGTCATTTGGCATATCTATCTGAAATTCAACAACTTCTCCGCCACAAGGCGTATTATTGGAAGCTGTGAAACATTGTGCATGAATGTCATTTATTTGTATTGTAAAAATTATTATTATAAAAATAATAGTCCGTACAAACGAATTTTGTATTCGTAATGCTGTTTTATTTTTATAAAAATTATATGTAAATATTTTCTTCATAGTTGGCGGTTGATAGTTCATAGTTCATGGTTCATAGTTAAAAACCATGAACTATCAACTATGAACCATGAACTAAAAGAACAAATGACATTTCATAAATCTATTTTTTCCGTATCGTTTTCGGGTCGGTGATAGTCGTACACCGGCAAAGTTAAATTTGGTTGTGACTTCGTGTGCGCCTTTTGAGCGCGTACCAATGCCCGTAGTATTGGCATCGTAGCTATATCCGATGTGGAAAGTGTTGTCGCCTTCCATCTGAATCTCAATGCCTCCGGTAAAAATAATGGCATTGGTATCCGAGAAATCAAAAGGTTGTTCGCTCTGATAAAAGCTGCCCAGATAAAAGCCATTATACATCATGTAAAGTCCGGCGGTCAGTGCGGAAATACCGTTTTGGTACTCCACTTTCAAGTTTGGCGACCACGCTAAAGTCTGTTTGCCCCGTTTAAAAAAATCCAGTCCTATCATCGAGCCTGCGTGAAGCGTCACACGCATCGGTACACGCGCATTAGCGTAGCCGTAGAGTGATTCGTCGGTTTTGGTGATATGACTGATACTCAATCCAATACTATTGTGCATCATCATCGAAGAGCGTGAGCCTTGACCGCGTGTTTTTCGTTTACTTTTCGTTTCAAAACGATATAAAATTCCAACTCCGGTATCTATGTATGACACATCTTGGTCGGGATTTTGTGCTAGCGTATTTGTCGTAATTTCTCCAAGCGGATTAGCGATTTGGTCGGGGAAGATGAGTCTATTCCAATCCAGATATTTTCGTACCCAAGCTGTCCGAAAACCGATATGTAAACTACCGTTTTCCAAGCCCGGCGAGTAGGTATAAGCCATACCGACATGGTCGGTAGTCAATGCGGCTGCACCGCTTCTATCTTTCATCATCGTAAGTCCGATACCGCTGTTAAAGGCGGGTTCCTGTAATTCAATGGAGGCATAATAGGTGCGAAAACTCTCACCGATGCCCTGCCATTGGTCGCGCATAACAGCCGAAACTGTGACACCCGGTTCAATTCCTGTAAAAGCGGGATTCAAATAAGTACGTGCTGCGTAAAATTGTGAAAATGTAGGGTCTTGTGCGTGTAAATCATTCAAAAACAATACTGTAAAAATACAATAAAATATTAATATTTGTATATATCCGGGTTTGGTTATTTTAGTAGTAGCTTTCATGTTAATCATTTTAACCAAGTGTATAATGTCCAACTGCAAGGCACTTGGAGTGCCTTACAGTTGTCACACTTTCTTTATGGTAAAAATGATCTGCAATCAGCTCCGATTTGATTTCCCACCATGTAATCTACACATACTACAATGTATTCGGCAGGTACTTCAATGGTTACAAAACTTTGCCCAATCGTCACTAGTCGGTCATTGACGGTCCACTCTATATTGGTCGGTGTTGCAGGTAACCCGGCTTCATAAATAGAGAGGTCAAAGACACAGACATCATTGCCATTTCGGTAGCCTTGTGTATCTACCTGAATGGTTCTGATAGCACCGGATGTCGGTTGACCAAGTTGGTAATTGGTCTGACAGGTGTTGGTGTCAGGCAATTGGTCGGAAGTGCCTTGGCAATCCACTTCTTGCATTTCTATAAAGTTGCCTGTTGAATCGTAAACAGGGTCAAAGCAGGCTTTATCGCAAGATGCGAACAGTAGTGCAACTGCACTGATTAAAACAATTAGTGTTCTCATTGTACTGAACATTTTAGGTTAAGGAAATAATGGTTATTGATTTAAAATTTCTATGTATAAAAAATTTTAAATAAACATTTTAGGTAAAAAATGACCTATAATATAGGCATAGGTATCCCATGTGACGCAATAGCTTTTTGCGACACTTTAATGAATTTAATATGATTTTAAAACTTAATGCTTGTGATTTTTCAAGGCATAAAAAACCAGATTCGCAGACGCGAATCAATAAACATGATTATTCCACACTCAGGTCGAATTTAAAACGACGAGTAATATCGTGTGAAAGATTAATGAAAATAGTAATGAAATGAAAAACGCGATGCGACTTGCATCAGATGTACTGGTAATTTTATGAATAGAATACATAATAATTATGGCAATTTAATGAATAAAAATAATTTATCATCTATTAGCTAACCGACAATCGGAGAGCTATACTATCGCCCTTATATGAAGAGCGATAGTCTTACCATTTGCTATATTAAATTTGCATTGTGAGTGTTCCAAGCTCGTCTGATGCAAATACGTAGATTAAGTTCCCGCTTAAACTACAATTTTAAATTTGATATTTGGGTGTTGATATGTGCTTAAACGGAAATGGTTGAAAAAGGTTACAATCGAAGTCACATTTTTTTTAAAAAAAGTGAAAAATATTTTTATGCTAATTTGTGACATAGTAAATTACACATTACTTTGTTCCAAAATCAGGCTTGCTTGCGGTCCCATACAAAACAGTAAATCCAGTATGCTCAAGCCTTGCACAAAACCATGTTTTTCCTGAAAGACTTGGGCGTAGAATTGAGTGGTATAGCGAGTGTCAGGTTTTTGATGCTTTTTCTTAGGATGAATGGAATTTCGTAAATCGAGTACACCTTCAACGGGTGTATGTGCGTAGTTTTTGGTGAATTGCAGGTCGGGAGAAATGCCCAATAATTCAATCATCAGGTACATGAATTCGAGATTCCAATCGAATAAAAAATTATGCTTTTTTTGAAACACCGGATATAATTCGCCTTCATAATGCTCAAAAAAAGGTGCTTTTCCATACGCCGACCTGATACTTTCCCAATGTTGGTGTTGCCATTTTTGCACATATTCTATTTGCACTTCCCGAATGGGCTGTCCTTCATTTTTTCCCTTTTTCAAAGGAATCGTCAGTCTCAACAGCCCATTCGCACCTAATATATGTGCGCGGTTGCGGTAGCTGCGCTTGACGTAATGCTCGTGTTGTTCGATATACACCCGCTGTCCGCTACACAGTTTTGCGTAGTATTGGATAGGAGCGAGATATTGTAATTCGAGTAGTACAGCCATAGTTGGGTAACGAGTGATTCGTTGATTCGTACAAAACGTAATTCGCTCAAAAGTAATGGATATTTATGAATTATTGGCAGAAGTATTATATTTAAAATTAATTATATTTAATTATTTTCCATTAGAAAACGTATTTTTTTTCCCTTTTTTTATCTGTTTTTCTCCTTTAATTTTGTATTCAGATAATCAATAGTAAATAATAAAGTTGTTCGCAACTTTCAAGATAATAGATAGATGGTTTTTAATTAGTGTGTAACCTGCCGGAAGAAGTCCGGCAGGTTCTTTTTTTATTATTCCTTATTTTGGTAGCCACGAAGAAATCCTGTTACTTCCCAAGTCATAATGATTTATTATGCCCATTAATGTCTCTCAAAAATTAAGAATCACATTACCCGTTTTCTGTCCGCTTTGCACATACTCGTATGCTTCTTTGATTTGTTCGGGCGTATAATGTCGGTCTATGACCGCACGAAATTGACCTTTTTCAATGAGGTTTTTGATGTACAGCAAACTTCTTTTACAATTTGTGGGAATTGGAAAAATCACCCGTTTGTTGCCCTTCAATCTTGTGATGAGTGGCAAATAAAGGTTCTCATTATTCGGACCTAATTCGGATGAAATATACGCTCCTTTAGCTAGCAATAATTTTTTACATTTTCCAAAAGAACTCTTTCCTGCCGCATCAAAAACGAAGTGATATTTTTCATTGTCTATCTCTGTAAAATCCTCTTTTTCATAATTATATACCTTGTCTGCGCCGAGTGATTTGATGAGTTCCATGTTTTTTGTGTTGCCGACTGCGGTTACATAAACGCCCATACTTTTCAGGATTTGTAAAGCCGCAGAACCGATGGCTCCGGTTGCGCCATTCACCAAGACTTTATCGCCTGAATTTAGTGTTACTTTGTTGATGAAATTGTAGGCATAATGCGCTCCTTCCGCGCAAGCAACTACTTCATCATAGGAAAAATTATCGGGAATGGAGACGATTTTGTCCGCCTTGATGGTCATATATTCGGCATGAGAACCTAAGCCTTCATCATTCAGCCCCCATACTTTGTCGCCTACTTTGAAGTCTTTTACAGCCTTGCCAATCGCAGCAATTTCTCCGGCAAAATCAGTTCCGGGAATAGGCGAAGACGGCTTTCGCAAGCCAGTAAAAAAACGAATGAGAAACGGTTTTCCGGTGAGAATCCCACAATCAGTCCTGTTGACTGTGGTGCTATGAACACGCACAAGTGCTTCATTATCTTTTGGAATTGGTTGAGCCAAATCTTTTATTTGAAGTACATCGGCATTTCCGTATTGAGTTCGTGTGATTGCTTTCATAAACTTTCCCTCTTTTGATAATCAACAATTTTGTGTCTTTACAACACATAATATCAATTTGTAATTTTTTAATATTCAAATCAATATTTTCTGATGATTGTAGCTGAAAAAGGGATGAAAGTGTGGTTTTGAACCGAAATCAACAAAATAAATGGAGGTAGAAATAGTGTGTAAATAGTACAAGTAGATGATATTCACGCAGAGCGCGCAAAGTACGCAGAGGACTATCAAATATCTCTGAGTACTTTGCGCGCTCTGTGTGAAAGTGTAAAAAGTAGATTTGGTCAATCGAAAAATTACAGTTTATTTCTTTCGTTCATAATAAGTAATAATGCTTGCCTTTGCGATTGTATTATTCCAAAGATAATATCCAACAATGGCAGGATTTGTATTTTCATCCAAACCTAATTTATCCACTTTGAGCGCGTGTACTGTAATTATGTATTGATGAATGCCATGATTTTCAGGTGGGCAAGGACCTCCGTACCCCGGTACGCCATAATTTGTTATACTTTGGATAGCATCTTTAGGCATTAATCGTTTCTCTATGTTTCCTGCATTTTTAAGTAGCTCATTTACATCACTTGGAATATCGAAAACTACCCAATGCCACCAGCCACTTCCGGTAGGCGCGTCGGGGTCGTACATGGTGATGGCGAAACTTTTTGTTCCCTCCGGCACATTCGACCAAGACAATTGAGGGGAAGTATTTTCTCCTGTACAGCCGAAGCCATTAAACTCCTCTGTAGTTGTTGAATTTCCTCCTAAAGTTTTGCTTTCTAATGTGAAAGTAGCTTGACCAAAAAGACTTAAATTGAACATTAAGGTAACAAGCGTAATAAAAATTGATTTGAACATAATAAAAATTTTTAATGATTTAATACCACAAATTTAGGGGCAAATCACTTTGCTAGGGTAGTTAATAATGTTCAAAAAGTATTTAAAAATGTTCAACTTTGAATTTGATATTGCTTTGGTGTCATTCCAAATTTCTTCTTAAATGCCTGGACAAAGTTGGAAAAATTCTCGTACCCTGCATCTTCATATAATTCAATCGGACGACTTCTTTTTGTTCTGAGTATGAATGCAATATGATTCAATCTTTGCTCATTGAACCACTTCATGGGTGTACTTTGGTATAGTTTGAAAAATTCTCTTTTGAAAGTTGAAACGCTCATGTTGCATAAGAACGCCAGTTCTTCTAAATTCAATTTATTATGTTTGTTGTTTTCTACAATATTGGTTAATCTACTGATTTTATCATCTACATTATGTACCAATGAATTTAAAAAATCAGCATTATTCTGATGAATTAAATACAACATTATTTCCTCAAATTTATTCTTCAACATATCGGCTTGAATTTTTTTTGGAAATGTTAGAATTTGCTCAAGGCTATCCACAAAATTTTGAACAAAGTTATCGTATTTGAAAATATAGAATGATTTGTGGTGCTTTAAGTTTGCTGAAAATTGATTGTACTTCTCCAAAAAATGTAATACTTCATCATCTGAAAAGAAGAGTAGAATACTTTGGTAGGCTTTAAAAGCATCTGAAATCTTTTCTGTCATCAAGCAATTACCAGATTTCATGATAACAAAATTCTCGTTTCCTATCTGTACCGTTTTGTCATCTCCAATAACTTCTTTAGTTCCCGTTCTTAAAAAGCTGATTGTATTTTTAGATAAATTTATTTTAGTTTTTTGAATGTCCTCAGTTCTTCTATAATTATATATTTGTAATGTTTTAGTCTCGCCAATTTTCAAATCTTTTGGTAAAATAGTAATTTCCATTCAACTCCTGATTGTATCATGTAAATAGCACAAGGTAATAAAAAGAAAAAAATATTCGGTGAATAGTTAAATATTGGGAAAAAATATTTATTTTTTGGGGTAAACTAACGATACAACTTGAATATCCACAAATACATATCAAAATTAAA
>CALIZI010000057.1 GCA_938028705.1 uncultured Saprospiraceae bacterium
AGTCAAACTTTCACGCTCTTTGAGGGCTTCCAAGACTACTTTTGTCTTGAAGTCTGCTGTGAATTTTCTACGTCTCATAATTGCAAATTTAAAACATTTTTTGTTCCTTAATTTGCTGTCCTAATTTTGGGGGTAACTACAAAGAAGGTACTTCATAATTTTATGTCTTCATCATCGAAATACCTTGAATCTCTGATGTCTGCAATAATTTCCTCGGCGGTTTTACCGTAATCATGCCATGCACCTGCGAGTTCTTTCCAAGAATCGTCCTTTCCCTCTTTCACTTCAGATTTAGCGACAGTTGTTTGTAGTGAATCCACAAGTTTCTTAATCAAGTCAATCTTCACATCCGGTGTCAAATCGACGAGCATGGCAAAATATTTATCCGCCTTATTATTCGTTGTAATTGTATTCATATTAACCAAACAAAAAATGAAAAATGATAGTTCCCTTGTGAGCTTACGATTGGTAATTTACGATGTTTTTTGAACATGAGCAAATCCGGTTTTATCAGCCACCTGTCGGGCGCAATAAAATCGCCACTCCCCCACCCGACTTCAAAGGAACGGTAATTGTCGTACTCCTGTCCACCGTCTTGATTTTCATCTGATAATCCTCTGCGTTGCGATTAGCATTCACGCCGTCCACAAACATCGTGGCGGTATAATCACCTTTATCCAAAAAAGAAAGGTCAAGCCTAATTTTACGTTCCGACCAATCGGTCAATGCACCAATGTACCAGTCCGTACCTTTGCGGCGGGCAATGACCACGTACTCACCAATCTTTCCGTCGAGGGCGCAGGTGTCATCCCAAGTCGTAGGCACATCGGCGAGGAAAGCTAAAATGTCGGGATATTTTTCGTAAGCCGTCGGCGCATCGCACAACATCTGCATAGGCGCATAATAGACCACATACATCGCCAACTGATGACAGCGCGTACCATGACTCATCGGGTTGCTAAAATTAGTTTGAAAATTTCCTTTCGTGGAGTTTCGCAACGAGCCGGGCGTGTAGTCCATCGGTCCGGCAACCATGCGGGTATATACGAGGTCAACATTATGTGCGGGTGTTTCGTCCACATCAAATTTATTATATTCATTACCTCTAACACCCTCATAATTAATGACATTTGGATAAGTACGATGTAAACCCGTTGGTTTGCTGCATCCGTGATAATTGACCAATAGTTTTCTTTTGGCACATTCGGCGGCAAGTTTTTCTTGAAAATAAATTGCAATTTGGTCATCTCTGTCAATAAAATCCACCTTGATACCCGCCACACCCCAAGCCACAAATTGGTCGAGTGCCATCTCCATTTGACGGTCAATAACATGCCAGACACACCACAATATAATCTCCACATCACGCACTTTAGCATAAGCAATTAATTTCGGTAAATCTATCGCCGGATTAGGCAGCAACAAATCCATTTGCGATGACCAACCTTCATCTAAAATGACATATTCCAAGCCATTTTTTGCAGCAAAATCAATATAATATTCGTAAGTCGGATTGTTGATGCCCGTTTCAAAATTCACGCCTGTCAGATTCCAGTCATTGAACCAATCCCAAGCTACTTTTCCGGGTTTTATCCAATCCGTTTCAATCGTTTTCGGACGTGCCAGTTTGAACACCAAGTCATTGTCTGCCAACTGTTTATCTTCATTCGCAATCACCATGACACGCCACGGGAAGCTGCGTTTGCCCTCCGTTTCAGCCATGTAATCCGCTCTTTCTGTCACCCGCAAATTGAATAGACCAATGCCATCGCGTTGCGTTTTGCTTGGGTATTTTGGGAACAATCCGCTGAGTTCGGGGCGATTATTGGTCGCAAATTTTTTGAGATACATGCCCGGATAATTGTATGCATCAGCTTCGCTAATCACCAACTTGACCCGCCCCTGATTGACCAATAAAGGCAGGCTGATAAACTCCTCCTCTACCACTTCCGTCACCTTATATTTCGTATATAATTTTTCATAAGAAGTCTGAAAATCACCGACTACATGTGCGAACAGGTCGGCATCTTTCGGAAAGTTGTAGGTGACTTCTTCCTCTTTTATTTTTATTTTTTTTGAAAAATTTGTTTGAAAACGATACGCCACACCGTCATTATAGGCTCTGAAAATGACACTGTAATCGCCCGTCATTTCCAGTGTCAATTCATTATACTGCTCTACAATTTCGCTCCGAATCCCCCACACCGTCTGAATGCTATCGTCAACAGATTGTGCTTCGTATGACTCGACTTCCGGCAAATCACCAAGTATTTCACCGCTCTCCAATGTCATAGATAGAGGTGAAAATCGCAATATGTTTTCTCCTTTATAATTGACTGAATACGATAATTTATCTGTCAGTCGAAGCTCGATTTTAATGTCTTCATTAGGTGAGGATACAGCGAAGTGTCGGGTATTATTTTTCATTAAAAAATAAATTAATAAAAATTTTCATATTATAAATGTATAAAAATTTTACGATAAATACAGGTAAGTCACAGAAAATACATGATTAAAATTATAACAAATATGAAGAAAATTATACCAAAAAGAAGAAAAAATATCATAAAGTTTCTCCATAATCTCGCAGCTGATTTTTCGCCTTTTTCTAATCTTAATTTTATACCATATATCGCTACTAAAAAAGTGGGTATCAATATAAGTGAAGTGTTTGGTCTGCGAAAAAGAAACAGATAGATAATCGTAAAAATAATTAAGGCGTATAAAGTATTCGGGAGTGTTATTTTCTGATTTTGAATGGTATAAAATGTGTGATATTTTGGCATGTTTAGAAATACGGTTGACACTTTTTGACATGTAGCATAGGTTTCAAATTGAGTAAATCACGCAGAGAACGCAGAGGTCGCAGAGATTTGATAACTAACCCTCTGCGAACTCCGCGTTCTCTGCGTGAAAAAGTGTCAACTACTTCTACGGCAAATCTAAACATGCCAATATTTTTCCTCTAAAGCGCGGATTTCGGCAGCATCTATTTTTCTTGACGCAAGTTCTGTCTCAACTTTTTCGATAATATCTTTATCAAGTTTTACGCGAGCTGATAAGAGACTAACTAATTGGAAATTTGATAAATCAAGTGTCCGGTTTTCCAAATTTGAATCAAGTATATTGTCTTTATTGGACATGTCTGATTGAGCATACACCGTACAGGCGATTTCAATCGCCATGTAAAACCAATGTGTTCGCCAAATTGGGTATTCAGTGTTTTTTGATTATTAATAAAATTAAATTATAATTTATATTTATTTAAAAATAAATTACTTATAAAAATAAAAATAAATAAACTATTTACGTTCAATTTGTAATTTTTAATTTGACGGACACATTAAAAACAAGTTTAATTTGTAAATTTTCAAGTAATTATAGAACACATGGCGGTTAAAACCGCCTGTACATTTCTAAGCATTTTCTTCCCAATCTTTGTTTACTTGCTGAATGAAGGTCAAAATTTCCTCACGCCCCATTTTAGTTTCTGATGAAGTGATGAAATGTTGGGGTAGTTCTTCCCATGTTTCGAGCATAGCACTGCGGAAGGCTTCTATGTTTTCCTCATTGCGTTCGGGGTGTTTTTTATTTTTATCGGCTTTGGTAAATACAAGGACAAAAGGCACATTCATTTTGCCAAGATTATTCACAAATTCGAGGTCAATCGGCTGTGGTTCGTGCCGAATATCAATGAGGACAAAAACGCAGGCGAGGGTATCCCGAAAATTGAGGTAGTCGCGTATCATCTGTTCAAATGTGCGGCGTTTGGTTTTGGAGACTTTGGCGTAGCCGTAGCCGGGGAGGTCGGCAAGCAACCACTCGTTGTTGACCAGAAAAAGATTGATGAATTGCGTCTTGCCGGGTGTGCCGGACACCTTTGCCGCCTTTTTGTTGTCGCACAACATATTGACCAAAGACGACTTACCGACATTGGAACGCCCGATAAAGGCATACTCCGGTCGGGTATCGTTTGGGCATTTACGATAATCGGGGAAACTGCCAAGAAAATCAAGGTATTTTATTAACATTGTGTTGGAGTGTTGAGGTGTTGTAGTATTGACGTACTGACGAATTATTCATTCATTCCTTCATTATTTAAAGTGCCTTCATTCGTTACGGGTGTTTCGACGGCAATGTCATTTTCGGTGATATTTTCGGTATTTATTTCTGTTGTATTTTCTTCTACCATATCGGCAAAAAAGCGTTTATTAAACACCAATAGTGACACTGCCCCCATGAAAATCGCGGAATCTGCGACATTAAAAATGGCACTAAAAAACAAAAAACGACCTCCGCCAAAACGCGGTATCCACTCAGGGAAACGTCCTTCAAACATCGGGAAGTAGAGCATGTCAATTACCTGTCCGTGCAGCCACGGGTAAGGTGCATCTTCTATCACATTACCTTCTAGCAATGCACCGTAAAAAACACTGTCGATGGCATTGCCGATAGCACCGCCGAGTATGAGTGCAAGACACAAAATAAAACCCGTATGAACTTTATTTTTTATTTGCAAAGAAAAGAAATACAAGAGGACAGTAATAGCCAGAATACGAAATAAGGACAAAGCCAATTTTGGAATAATCTTTAAACCAAATGCCATACCTTCGTTGAGTGTATAGTGGAGTCGCGCCCAATCCATACCCAGAATTTTTATCTCTCCACGATAGCCCATGTCCATGTGTTGATAGACCAATAATTTTGTAATTTGGTCCACCAAAACCACCAATAAAATGACGAGATAATATTTCTTATACTTCATTGTGAAAAATTAAGAGGGCAAAGATAACAAATATCAAGCACCAAATTCAAATTCCAATACTAAATTCAATGGCTTTTTTGTAAAAAATAAAAAACCGTTAAGATGCTCCGAAATCCAACACGACATCACCAAATTTCGTATTTTTGTGTATTATACTAACGTTAAGATACTTTGTTTTTTATAACAATTTACCGAATTAAACGTTGATAACTTATGGAATCTAATGAACGGTAAATTTTTATACCCAAATTCTACACTATTCATTCACATCCAAATAAAATTTAAAACTCAATTTTTGCATTAAAATTAAAAATTATTTAAATATTTTTATATTTTTTTTAAAAAAATTTATAAAAAATAATATTTTATAAAAATTGAGCCACTATCACCTAAGAACGTTTTTGTATGAAGAATTTGTTATTGATAATTATTGTAGCTGTATTGAGTTCATTGGCAACCGTTTATGTGCATGAGCGCATGGATGATGACGATTCAAAACCAAGTATTATAGTACGTGAACAAGTGCCAATGCCACCTGCGAAGTATGCAAATTTTGCGAATACTACTACTGCAAACACTTCCAAAACTACGAGTAAAATCACCGCCGCTCCTACGGATTTTATCAAAGGTGCAGCAAGGGCAACGCCTTCGGTAGTGCATATTCGGGCTTTGCAGACGCGACACAGTACACCGCTTTTTGATGATTTTTGGGGACGCTCGCGCGAGGAAATTTCTTCGGGTTCGGGAGTCATTATTTCATCGGATGGCTATATTGTGACCAATAATCATGTCATTGAAGAAGGCAATAAATTAGAAGTTTCATTAGATGGGCAACGCAGTCTTGAAGCCAAAGTTATCGGCACAGACCCTTCTACCGACCTAGCCCTCATTAAGGTGGATGAACGTAATATGCCTTATCTCAATTTTGGTGATTCGGACGGTGCGCTGATAGGCGAATGGGTACTTGCCGTAGGTAATCCCTTTAACCTGACTTCGACGGTGACGGCGGGAATTATCAGTGCAAAAGGACGTAATATCAATATTTTGGACGACCAATATTCCATCGAATCTTTTATACAAACCGATGCTGCGGTGAACCCCGGCAATAGCGGTGGCGCACTCGTGGACACCAAAGGCGATTTGATTGGTATCAATACTGCAATCATCACACGTTCAGGGCGTTATGAAGGATATTCTTTTGCTGTGCCTTCCAATTTGGTCAAAAAAGTAGTGAATGATTTGCGCGAATATGGTACGGTACAACGCGGATTTTTGGGCGTAACGATTGCCGAAGTGACCGACGAAATCGCAAGCACGCTCAAGCTGAAAACATTGGACGGTGTTTATCTCCGACGAGTGAATCCGGGCAGTGCCGCAGAGGATGCAGGGCTACGTATCGGCGACATCATAACAGCGATAAACGGCAACCCGATAAAGAGTACGCCGGAGTTGCAGGAGCAAGTGGCGCAGTATCGTCCGGGTAATAAGGTGGTGGTCGATTACATTCGTGACGGCAGGTACGAGGCTGTGGATGTCATTCTCAAAAATCGAAATAATAACCCTACATTGATGTCTAAAAATAATTTGTTGGAATTGGGTAAATTGGGTTTTGACCTGCGCGACCTCAACCGCGACGAAGTGCGCGTATTAGGTGTTGACGGTGTGCGTGTCACGAGTATCGTCAGAGGTAGTAAGATAGATATGACGAATATGCAGCCCGATTTTATTATTACAAAAATCAACGATATTCGAGTGAAAGACCTCGACGAATTTATGAAAATCTTGGAAAGCAGCAATGGAAAAGTTGCCTTAGAAGGCTTTTATGAAACCTACCCCGATGTTTATTTTTATAATTTCGAGAAATAGGAAGAGTAAAGAGTGTAGAGTGTGAGAGTGTAGAGAATTACAAAACTCTACACTCTTACACTCTCTACTCTCCCACTCTCTACTCTACACTCTCCCACTCACTTCTTCCAACTACTATATCCTTTCTCCAAGTCGTATATTTGCGTAAAGCCTTGTTTTTTAAGGATTTTTGCGGCTTTTGCGCTGCGTACACCACCTGCACAGTATAACATGACGGGTTTATTCTTATCCAATTTACCGACGGCTTGTTCGGCAAAATCGCTGTCATGGTAATTCATATTCACTGCATTGTCTATCGCACCTTCGGCAAATTCGCCGGGCGTACGAACATCCACAATTTGCTCATCGGGGAGTTCTTCTATGGTCTTTGCAAAAGTTTTGGTATCCACTCTGTGAATGACTTTTGTAGAAGTAGTCGGTGTGCTTATTTTTTCTTCCGATGAAGATTTACAGGCTACCAAACTTATTGCTAAAACGATGATAAATAATTTGAATTTCATTTTTGTAAATATTTTAGATAATTTATTTTTGTATGAATATTTTAAATTATTTGTATTTATCTAATAAAAAAAATTAACTTGGCAATAAATGAGAAATGATTTTCAAGATAGTGACTCAATAATTTGTTCAATTTGCGTTTTAAGGTCAACTATTTTATTTTGAATGGCTCGTCACACCACCTCAAGGTCAATTTTGTAATAATCATGCACCAAAATATGTCTGAACGCCATAATTTTTTTCCATTCTATGGCTTCATGTTATTCGCGTAAATCTTTTGAAAGACGATAAGAGGCTTCGCCAATAATTTCAAAATTTTTGATAACGGCAAATTGCGCCATTTCGTTATCATAAAACTGCGTAATGGTCATACCGTCTGTGAATTTTAAGATACGATCAATCGCTTCAACGATATGTCCGAGTCGTTCTTTTTCGGGTAGTGTAGTGGATAATGCTATTGAACCACGAAGTACACAAAGGACACGAAAGTCGAACAGACGCAGAGTTCACAAAGTATTTCTAAGTGTTTAATAATGAATTTTTTACACTATCTTAGTTTTCTTACTTCGTCTATTCGACCTCTGTGTTCTTCGTGTCCTTCGTGGTTAGAGCATTACATGTGTAGCACTACCCTTTTTCGGAAGGTTTAGCGTTCATAAATCAATACTTTTTCCTGCATAATCGCAGGTTTGATATGAGATAATTCCTGTCCTTTTTGCACCAAATCTACCTTTCTGCCCGTCACTTCTTCAAGGTTTTGCTTGATACCGATGTAGTCAAATAAATCAATTTCGGCAGATTTTTCAAACTGCACCAAAACATCTATATCGCTATTATAATGCTCAGTTTTTCTAGCAAATGAACCAAATAACCATGCTTTTTCTACAGGTTGTTTTTGCAGATAATTCTGAATATTGCAGATGATTTTTTCCCGTTTCAATTTGAATTGTGTTCCCAATTCTCCGGTTTCGATTCTGCGTTTGGCAATGTCGAGTGCATCCGCTACATAATCCATATTTTTAAACTCCCTAAAAATACGCTCACTCAAATATTTAATTTGCAAACTTTCATAATTCAATTCCAAACAAATTGCTAAAGCCGGAATCATACGCTCGTGCATCATTGCCTCATTGCGTTCTATTTTGCTAAGAGTAGATTGGTCTAAATTAATATGCGCCGCTACTTGCCGAAGCGGTAAACCCAATTCTTTCCTCTTTTTTTTAATAAATTCACCGAAAGTTATCGAATTCATTTAGAAATATTTTTTTAGAAAAATTATTCCAAAGATACAATTAAAAAGGATTTTGTGCAATTTCCGGGCTTATTAAATACAAGCTCGACACTCCGATATTCCATGTTCGATATTCAAAAATCCCACATTAGTTCACTTCAACATTCGATATTCCTTGCTCGATATTCGATATTCAAAACGTAATCCCCGCACGAATTTTAAAGGTATAATTATCAATTTCTTTAGCTAAGTGATAAGTTCCGTAGCGATAAAAAACACCTGCACCGATGCCCATTTGAACGAAATTAATCAGATTAAACCGAAGCAGATTATCTAAGGCAAAGCCTGTTTCAAAATAACCTCTGTTCATTGTATTTAGCTCAATATCAAGGTGTTGATTCGCTTGGCTTAAAGTCGAAAAACCGATACCTTGTGCGATAATCACATCGGGTCTGAATCGCTCGGTACGAAAGAGTAAAGTTCCGAAATTATGATAAATAAATACATTCGCAAAGCGGTCTCCGACAAACTCATACAAGCCCATAGTTTGAAAGGTATTTGGTACGAAGAAAGGCTCCCACCAACTCGTCTTACTGCCATTGCCATTGAACAGCAGGGAGTAAGGTGTTGCCCCGTCTGCCCAGCCGCCTTCCAACCAAACGGAGGTCTCGCCCAATCGCTTCAATTTAAATTCGGCAGAGAGACTGACCACCAAGCGATTGTACGCCAATCCCGGATGCCCAAACACGCGATTGTATGTACCTGATTCATAAAAAACAGTCAAGACAGGAAAGGGCGTATAATTCGCAACTCGGCGATGCCCGATTTTAATATACTCCTCCTTGAAGGCATATCGAAAATTGACATTGATGGCATTAGTCGTATAATTATCCATCACCTCAGCCTGACTGAGTGCAAATCGATAATCGTAAGTTGGATAAAAATGTGTTTGTTTCAAACCCAGCTCCAACTTCGCATTGCGAAACGGACGAAAGCCTACACCAATACTTTTCTGAATCACCGAATCCATCCGCGAAGCCTGAAAACCGCGCTGAAAAGCCGCCGGAGAAGGGATGTAAGTTAGCGGATAATTGGGTTCATAAACCTGTCCGGGTTCGCGCAAATCATTGAAATATGCTAGCCGAAATTCCGGCTCAAAACGGCTATCGGGATGACGCAAATTTAAGTCCACACCATATTTCCATGCCTTATCATTCGTGCCATAGCCCACATACCCACCAATATTTATATATTTTGAAAGTTTATCTGATGTATGCAAGCCCAAGCCCAAGCGTGTACCTTCGTAGTTGTTACTATTAATCAGTCTCGGCAGGTCGAGTGCGATTTTTCCCAACTGAATTTGATTATTCGCCAGTAGATTTTCGGAGAGTTTTGTGACCGCATCTAAGTTGGCTTCTTTGCCCAAACTATCAATAAATTTGTATGAATTTGTCTCTTTTTCGGTCAGCGTTTCGATGCGCTCGACTTCCCAATAGTCTTCAGTTTTATTCCCTGCATCATCGGGCATAATGAGGGCATCAATACCAAAATTTTTACTGCGAATATTGGGGCTTATCTCAATATCTTTGAAGTAACTTTTACCATTAATGAGCATATTGGTAGCAGGGTAAGGAGTGCCTTTCCAACGGGCTTCAAAATTCAACTGTGCCGGAAACCATTGGTCTTGAACAAAGGTGTATTGCTGTTCGATTTTGAGGTGGGTTTGATAGATGCGGGCAGGTTCGGCAATGACGTTTTGTACAGCATAACGTTTTGTATTAATATATAAAACACCTTTAAGTCCTTCAAAATTTGCCTTCTTTTTCGGCTCAAAACTAATCACAAAAATAGTATCCTGATTCCGAAAAAGGGTGTCCTCTTCCAATCGAAAACGATACATCTGCGTACTGCCTCTGCTAATGGGATTAATATAGTTTTTGCCCATCAAAGGGATATGAGATTTGTAAAATGAAAAAGGCTGAATATCGGTGGCTAAAGCGGCAATTGTCGGGTCTTTTAAGCCCGAAACGCGCGTTGCAATGACTTTTTCCTCGCTTTTATCGGGGCGTATAAAACTGCGCTCCGTCACCGATTCGAGTATCATCAGGTGGTAGCTGTCAAAGGCATTTTTGAGTGCGCCGGATTGCTGTTTTATCTCATTTTTCTGCTGCGTATCGTGTTTTTTCTTCGTCCGGTTTTCTGCATACTTATCAGCACTGAATTGTACATCCACTACAAATTTATTATAAGACTTATATTTAAATGAACGTACTCTTTCGGGATTATTGATGCGCCTGTTTTTGACAGCTCGTCGGATGATACGATGTGCCGGATTTTCTCCCGCAACAACGGTGATTTCACCCAAAGTCAGCTCGTCTTGCTGCATTTGAATGCTTAGTGAAGCATCATTTTGAATATTGATTGTTTGGGTTCGGTAGCCTATGTAAGTTAAGGTGAGTTGGCGAATGGTATCTTCACTGCTCAGGCTAAAATTTCCGTCAATATCCGTACTTGTACCTCGTGTTTCGTCCTGATTGATAATGATATTGACAAAGGCAAGATTTTCACCTGTTTTGTCGTCAATGACTTTGCCTGAAAGTGTGTTTTGTGCAAAGGCATTGGCGCATAAAAAGACGTATATAAAAAGTAAGATGTATTTTGGTAGTCGAATATTTAAAACGCATTTCATATTGACATTAACGCCTTGCTTGGTTTTTTAATTGTCAACTACTCAATGACAGGACTTTGGACTTTGGAAATTAGGAAACTGGGAAATTAGGTAAAATACTCATAATCAACAAATGTATTATTTGTATGTTATTTCAAATTAATTTTATTGCAATTTTTATTCTACTGATAAACAACAAATTACACTTTCGTTAGCCTAATTTCCCAGTTACCTAATTTCCAAAGTCCAGTCAATGAAAAGGTACGGCAGTATTTATACTAAAAAAAGTCCTGTAAAGAAAATTCGTGAATTTTCTTTACAGGACTTTTTTACGAGTGATATCCGGTTTCTATTTACCCAGCATGCCACCCAATTTACCAGCAGCATCTTTAAGACCGCCTGCACCTTCAGCCGCACCACCTGCCAAGCCGGAAGCTGCATCTTTCAATCCACCTAAAGCACCGCCTGCGTTGCCCGCTAATTTGCCTAACATACCCGCAGCACCGCCGCCGCCCAGTACGCTCATAATATTGTCGGTACTGATGTCGTCATTATCACCATCGGATTTCAACATACCGGTGATACTGCCAATCATACTGCCCATACCTGCACCCGCAGCAATGCCCGCAACTGACGAAGGTAAGCCCATCTTGCCCATGATTTTTTGCATAAACAAGTTCTTAATGTTGCCAAACATACCATTGTTCGCCAATCCGCCGCTACCGACACTGTTGAACATCCCCAACAGACCTTCTGTATTTCCGCTGGTCAGTTGAGAAGTCAAACCTTCTTGAATGCTCTCCTGTGCCATAGGGAGCATTTCTTTTGCCTGCTCAGGCGTAACTCCTGCGTGATCGGTGATTTGTTTGAGGGCATCTCCCCCTGCCATTTCCATAATTTTGTCTAACATATTTTTTTTCTCTAATATTAAATGTGTGATAAGAATATATTACACCCCTTTATACGTAAAAAACAGCATTGAGACACTATGTTGTGGAAATTTTGACATAAAAAGGAGAGTATTTTTTAATGATTAACGGCTAATGATTAATTTTTGGTAGTCCTTTAGATGTAATGCTAACTCATGGCGACTTGCCTTGCATTTTGAAAATGCAAGGCAAGTCGCCATGAGTTAGCATTACATCTAAAGGACTACC
>CALIZI010000058.1 GCA_938028705.1 uncultured Saprospiraceae bacterium
TGATTATTTAGCTAAAATTATGAACTTAAATAGTTGAGTAATTTTAGTCCTGTCAAATAAATAAAAAAATAAATTAAAAGATTATACTTTTTGTTAAAAGCTAATTATCAGATAATTAAAGTACCTGAGTAGTTACAAATAATAAATGTAAAATGTAAAAATTGTAGTACGCAAAATATTTACAATTAATTCATTATCAATACATTAAAAACAATTAAAATAAAATTATTTCATGCGCGTACTATTGACACTTTTACATTTATTATTTTACATTTTAAATTTTACATTAAAAAAATGTCTATAAATAAAGAAAATGAGTATTTCCAACAACTCAATCAAGTGCTAAAAAATCACCAACGGGCGATTCCCTGTCTTTGTATTGATTTGAATGGTTTGGATGAAAATATCGCTAGGCTGACCTCCAATTTTAATGAGAACGCTACCTTTAGAATAGTTGTAAAGTCACTCCCTTCCTTTGAGTTGATTCATTACATTGCAGAGCGAGCAAATACCCAAAATTTCATGGTTTTTCATCAACCTTTTCTAACGGAATTGGCATCAAGACTTAATGAAAAAGCAGACATTTTATTAGGTAAACCCATGCCTGTCAAAACGGCACATTTTTTCTACGATAATCTCCCCGAACAGACAAACGGCTTTAATCCTTATCAACAAATTCAGTGGTTGGTCGATACCAAATTACGTATTCATCAGTACATCGAATTAGCACAGAAAACAGGACAAAAACTACGCTTGAATCTCGAATTAGACATTGGATTGCATCGCGGCGGTTTTGGCAATATCAATGAATTAAAAGCCGCTTTACAAATCATCAAAACACATCAAGACCACGTGGAGTTTAGTGGCTTTATGGGCTACGACCCGCACGTAGTCAAGTTGCCAAGCCTTATTCGTTCCAAAGAAAAAGCCTTGCGTTTGGCGAATGATTTTTATAATACCTGCAAGGCACTTGTCCGCGAGAATTTCCCTGACTTATGGAACGAAAAACTAACTTTCAACGGCGCAGGAAGTCCGACAATTAACTTGCACAAAACAGCAGATTCTCCATTAAATGATATTTCCGCAGGTTCGTGTTTGGTGATGCCGACGACCTTTGATATTCCGACCTTGCAAGGCTACCAACAGGCTTGTTATATCGCCACGCCCGTCCTCAAAAAGTTTGAAGGAACGACGATACCCGCATTAGAAGGCATGAAAAATATATTAAATTTGGTAAATTCAAGTCATCGCCAATCCTTCTTTATTTACGGTGGTTTTTGGAAGGCGGATTATTGCTACCCGAAAGGCACACGCCAAAATTCGTTCTTTGGTGTATCGACCAATCAGACGATGTTGAACGCCCCCAATTCAACAGAATTAGAAGTAGATGATTTCGTATTTTTAAGACCACATCAAAGCGAATTTGTCTTTTTACAATTTGGAGAAATTTTAGCTGTTCGCAATGATAAAATTGAAGAGACGTGGACGGTATTGAAAAATTATTAATCAAGTAAACATGACACACACAGTACAAAAAACGTTCCTCACCCTACTAATATCCAGCCTATTCATCATCGGCTGCACTCCTTCATTAATCCAAGACAAAGGCATCGTACTCACCTCCACGCCACAGGTTTCTGTCTTAGATAAAGTCATAGAAAAAGGCATCATCAGAGTAGGCACAACGGGCGATTTTTCCCCATTTTCCTACCAAACGGACGGAGTGACGACCTACCAAGGCATAGATATTGAATTAGCAAAAAATTTGGCGAAATCACTGAACGTAGAGGTACAATTTGTCAAAACAACTTGGTCAACCCTGATGTCCGATTTAGCGGCAAATAAATTCGATATTGGTATGAGTGGCATTACGATAAAGCTGCTACGGCAGCGTGAAGCGTTGTTCAGTATTCCTTTATTATCTAGTGGAAAGGCGGCGATTACGCAGGATGAAAATGTCGAAAAATATCAAACATTAGCTGCTATCAATCAGCCGGGAGTGCGTGTCATCGTCAATCCGGGCGGTACGAATGAAGCCTTTGCAAGAGCCAATTTTCCGAAAGCAACGATAGTAGAAAACGAAGATAATTTGACTATTTTTCAAAAAATAGTGGACGGTGAAGCCGACCTCATGGTGACAGATGCTATCGAAACATTGGTACAAGAACAAATCCATCCCGAACTCGATGCTGTCAATCCTGACGAACCGTTTAATTTCTTTGAAATGGGCTACCTGTTGCCACGCGACCACACCTTCAAAGCCTATATTGACCAATGGCTCAACCTCCGACAAAAAGACGGCACTTATCAAAAGATATTTGATGCTGAATTATCTAAAATAAAACAACAAGCAGAGAAGAAATAGATGTAAAAACAATGTATCAGCACTCAAAAACAACTGCTTTTACATGTATATTTACAAAAACTGTGACAGGTAAAAACTTCAAATATGTAAAATTATTTAAATATTTTAAAAATAATAAAAAATTATTTTTTTAATTTATTAAAAACTAATAATCAGATATTTAAATCATTTAAAAACAAAAAAAACACCTAATAATAATATTTAATATCATTTTTATTCTCATTAATTTTATGATAACCACCTCTGTCAGTAAAAAGTAAAAACCAAATATTTTTTCCAAAATTACTACCTTTCAATTATAAGTTTGATTTATATTCGTGTCGTTATTCACTTCCAATATCCACTCTCCATATCCAAAATTCATCCGATACTAAAGGAGTTTGTCTTATCCATTTTTCCCCAAAAACGGTGCGCTAAATCAATGATGATTTAGGGTATTTGCTATATTGTTTTTCACCAACCCAATACTACTATCATGAGGTCCCTAATACTATGCACGGTTGCATTAGCAACCCTAGCACTCCTATGCTATTGCCCAAACGCAAATAACAGACCTATCCACAAACCGAAATTTTCTAAAGAACAGCGCATTGATAAAGCTATCGAACAGGAATTTGAGAAAACCAAAGACCCTGTGCTCAACACTGTTCCGCGTGAGCGACTCAAAACCGCCCGCGACAAAGCCCGTCAAAAATTTGCGCTGAAAAACGGTATCCCTTCCGTCACTTGGGAAGAGCGCGGACCCGACAATGTCGGCGGACGTACCCGCGCCATTCTTTTCGACCAAAATGACCCGACATACCGCACTGTATATGCTGCCGGAGTGTCAGGTGGTTTATGGAAAACCACAGACATCACATCCACCGACCCAAACTGGAAAGCCATTAATGATTTCTTTGAAAACATTGCTATTACCTGCATCATTCAAGACCCTGACAACCCTGCTATCATGTACTTTGGTACAGGTGAAGGATGGTTCAACAGCGATGCTGTAAAAGGCATGGGCATCTGGAAAACGACCAATGGCGGAAACACTTGGTCCCAGTTACAATCTACTGACAATCAAAATTTTAGTCATGTACAAGACTTAATTATTGACCATAACGGCAACCTCTATGCCACCACATTACTAGGCGGCGTACAACGCTCGACCAATGACGGTAATAGCTGGGAACAGGTGCTTGGTTTTTCAGTAAGTGCAGGCAACAACAATCGCGCTGCCGACCTCGAAATTGCTGCCAACGGCACACTTTATGCTACGCTCGGCATTCGCTCTACGGGAGCTATTTTCAAGTCTGCATCCGGCGCACGCAACACTTGGCAAAATATCACTCCGACAGGCAATTTTCAACGTATCGAAATCGCTTGTGCGCCCTCCAATGCCAATCGTATTTACGCCCTTTGTCAAGGTACTAATTCCTATGATGTCACAAATATGTATCGCTCTGATAACGGCGGTACAAGTTGGATTTCACTCCCCGTACCCACTATTATCAATCAAGGTAATAACGAAGTTTTCACAAGAGGACAGGGCTGGTACAACCTCATCGCTGCCGTTGACCCCAACGATGCAAATGTCATCTGCATTGGTGGGGTGGATGCCCTACGCTCCACTGACGCAGGTAATTCTTGGGAACAAATCACGACTTGGTCTTTGTATCTTGCTCCCGGCTTCACAGATGCTCAAAACATTCATGCCGACCACCATGCAATTGTTTATGCTCCGGGTAGTTCTTCTAAGGCATTATGGGGTACAGACGGTGGAATATACTATACCACAGATTTAAATAATTTTAATAAAAAACCTGATTTTGAAAGTAAAAATAAAGGCTATAATGTTACTCAATTTTATTCCTGCGCCCTTCATCCACAGCCTATTGACTACTTTTTAGGAGGTACACAAGATAATGGTACACACCAATTTACAAGCTCCGGCTTGAACAATACCACTGGAGTAAGTGGTGGTGATGGTGGCTTTTGTCACATTAGTCAAAAAAATCCTAATATTCAGATTATCAGCTATTTATACAATAATTATTATGTTTCTACTGATGGTGGAAATAACTTTTCAGGAAGATTTTTTGGTAGCTCAGGAAAATTTATTAACCCGACAGATTACGATGATAATGCAGATATATTATATACCAGTCACAATAGCAACAGGTATCTCCGTTGGAATGACCCTGCTCAACGAGGATATTCAGACGAGGCGGTAACAGTATCAGAATTTAAAGGTGCATCACCGACCTCTATTTTGGCTTCGCCAAATGTCAACAATCGTATTTATTTTGGTCTAAATAATGGTAGTGTCGTGCGTGTAGATAATGCACATACAGGCATATCACGTACAGGAACGGTTGTACGCGAGCGAGGCATTGGTTCAGTGGTATGTATAGTGCTTGAAAAAGGCAATGAAAATCATGCGCTTGCCATTTATAGCAATTATGGTGTAGAAAGTATTTGGGAGACCTTCGATGGCGGTACATCGTGGCGCAGTTGTGAAGGTGATTTGCCCGATATGCCTGTACGCTGGGCGATGTTTGCACCCGATAATCCAGACCAAGCCCTCATCGCTACCGAGCTGGGTGTGTGGCAAACTGCCGACCTAAACGGCGCAAATACTGTGTGGATGCCCGCCAGTGAAGGACTTGCCAATGTCCGCGTGGATATGCTTCAACATCGTGCTTCCGACAACCTCATTATTGCGGCTACGCATGGGCGCGGCATGTTCTCTGCCACTTACACTTCGCAGGAAAACTGCCCCGAAAATTTCGCACAAGCAGGCGCAGATATGACGATTTGTGAAAATGAATCCGCACAATTAAATGCCTCCGGCGGAGTAGCTTATCAATGGTCGCCTTCGACGGATTTGTCTTGCGATGATTGTACAAATCCAATCGCTTCTCCCTCTTTTACAACAACTTATACACTTACAGCCACAGATGAAAATGGCTGTACATCCACCGATGCGCTTACCATATCTGTCGAGTCTTGCCCCAGCGCAGAATGTATCAGCATCACCGAAGCCTATCAGGAAGATTTTGAAACCTTCGGATCTTGCGAAACCGCAAGTGGATGCGAGGTAGTATGTACGCTTGCCAATGGCTGGACAAATGAAAGCAATGACGGAACCGACTGGCGAACCGACGCAGGCGGCACCACTTCGGGCAGTACAGGACCTGTTTCAGATTTCTTTCCCGGCACCCTCGAAGGAAAATATCTATATCTCGAATCAAGTAGTTGTAACAACAGAGAAGCTATATTGACCAGTCCTTGTTTTGACCTTAGTGCAATGGAAAGCCCTCAACTCGCATTAGCTTACCATGCTTATGGTGGCGGAATAGGTGATTTGAACATTCGCACAAGTACCGATGTCGGCAAAACTTGGTCAGAAAAAACCTTAATTATTACCGGCAATCAGTCTAATCTTTGGCGAACATCTACCATAGATTTACCTGCTCACAGTCAGGTGAGCATACAAATTATCGGTACTATCGGAGACAGCTATCGCGGCGATTTGGCGATTGATAATATTACGATTCAAGATAAAAATGAACAGGAATGTCCTGAAGATTTTGCGGAAGCCGGAGAAAACATAGCGGATTGTGCAGGTACTACTCATCAATTAAATGCTTCCGGCGGTGTTGCCTATCAATGGTCACCTACTTACGGATTGAGTAATGCCAATATAGCAAATCCAAGTTTCACCCTCAACAATACGCGAACTTACACAGTGACCGTTACTGATGAAAATGACTGTACAGATACTGACCAAGTCACCGTTACGGCTTATGCCAATCCGACTGCTTCGGCAGGTCCTGACCAAGTGATTTGTGAAGGAGCAAGCATCGTATTAAATGCTTCGGGCGGCACCACTTACCAATGGTCACCCAATTATGCCATTAGTAATATCAACAGTAATTCACCAACTGTAAACCCTTTATACACAACAACTTATACTGTAATAATTGCAAATGCAAGCGGCTGTACAACTACCGATCAAGTCACCGTTGTGGTAAAAGATTGTAATGTAAATTCAGATTGTATCGAAGTGACAACGAACACACCATACCGCGAAAATTTTGATGTTTTTAACTTATGCCATCCTCACTGTTCGACTGATTGCGAACTGACTAATGATTGGTCAAATGAAGCTAATGGTGTGACTGACGATACCGACTGGCTCACCAATGCCGGCAATACAAAATCCGGCAATACAGGTCCTACTACCGATTATAATACAGGCACAGATGATGGACATTATTTATACATCGAATCCTCAAGTTGCTATAATAGCAAAGCGATATTGACCAGCCCATGTTTTGATGTATCAAATCTTGCTTCACCCGAGTTGGTTTTTGCTTATCACCTCTTTGGTTCTCACACCGGAGATTTATTTATTAGTATTAGCGACGATGGCGGCAATACATGGTCAGATGAATCCCTCGTAGCTTCCGGCGACCAAGGCAACGCCTGGCAAACAGCTACAATCGCATTACCCAATACCAATGCTGTCATGGTCAATATCATAGGTATAACAGGAGGATTTTTCCGTAGCGATATGGCAATAGACGACCTCCGCATACAAAATGCCGAAGCAGCACCCACTGCACCAATTGCCAATACAACCGACGAATTAGCCGAAACGATTACAACAGAAGGATTAACCGCCCAACCCAATCCTGCCAGCGATAATTTGACCATTACCTTAGCCCCCCAAAACGCAGCCGGACAAATCGCGCTTTTCGATATACAAGGAAGATTGATATGGTCAACAAATACCCAATCCACTGACGATACACCGCAGCAATGGATGATTAACGTGGACCAATATCCGGCAGGTTTATATGTTTTAAGGTTTAAAAATTCACAGGTTCAACACACTCAAAAGGTGATCATCAGATAAAAGCATTTCTGCAATCATCAAAGATGGAACCGCCTCGATATTCTTAAAGCGACTGGGCGTGTTTATCACCCCTACTCATTCGGGTAGGGGTGTTTTTTGTAGCACTTAACCCAAGTTGAATATGTAGCCCCCAAAAATCAGAGCGGGGAGAGTTGTCAGACGAATTCTTTTGCTAAAAGCGAAGATATTATCAAATAATCGGTGCCTTCTAAAACAGCATTCATCTGACAACTAAACCACCTAAAAAACTTGGGGGCTACATATTCAGCTTGGGTTAGGAAATATTTGTTGCCAACTTTATTTTATTTTCTCAATACGCTTTCGCAAATAAAACCCGTTTATTCGAAGGCTTGCCTGTCAAAATACATGTTCCGGCTTCCTCAACGGCATCATTCGGAATGCAACGTATCGTAGCTTTTGTCAAATCTTTAATCTTTAATTCGGTCTCTGTCGTACCATCCCAATGTGCGGAAATAAAGCCGCCTTTTTCTTCCAAGACCTTCTTAAAATCCTCCATAGTATCTACCGAAGTCGTATTTGCCTGACGGAAATCGAAGGCTTTTTTGTAGATATTATCTTGAATTTGGTCGAGCAATTCCTTGACATGCGTAGCGACAGTATCCAATGATTCACTATACTTTTCCTTCGTATCGCGGCGGGCTACTTCCACCACACCCTTCTCCAAATCACGCTTGCCGATACCGATACGCACAGGAACACCCTTCATTTCGTACTCAGCAAATTTGAAGCCCGGACGCTTGCGGGTGTCGTCGTCGTACTTGACCGAAATACCTGCGGCTTTGAGTTCCGCCATGAGTTTGTCGGCTACGGCAGTGATGTCGTCATTTGGCTTAGGAATTGGAATAATGACGACCTGAATAGGCGCGAGTTTTGGTGGCAATACCAAGCCTTCATCGTCGGAATGCGCCATGATTAATGCACCCATTAAGCGTGTCGAAACGCCCCATGAGGTCGCCCATACGTATTCCTCTTTATTCTCAGGTGTCAGGTATTTTACATCAAATGCCTTGGCGAAATTTTGCCCCAAAAAGTGCGATGTACCCGACTGTAAAGCCTTACCGTCTTGCATCAATGCTTCGATAGTATAAGTCTCATCCGCCCCTGCAAAACGCTCATTGGCAGTCTTCGCCCCCTTGACGACAGGTACGCCCATATATTGCTCTACGAAGGTGGCATAGACATCCAAAATCGTCAGCGTTTCAGCGATAGCTTCCTCTTTGGTAGCATGTGCGGTATGTCCTTCCTGCCAAAGAAATTCAGCCGTCCGCATAAACAGGCGCGTCCGCATTTCCCAACGCACCACATTTGCCCACTGATTGATGAGCAAAGGCAAATCGCGGTACGATTTAATCCAATCGCGGTAGGTATTCCATATAATGGTCTCAGAAGTCGGACGCACAATGAGTTCTTCTTCGAGCTTGGCGGTCGGGTCAACGACTACGCCCTTGCCATTCGGGTCATTCATCAAACGATGATGCGTGACCACCGCGCATTCTTTCGCAAAACCCTCTACATGTTGCGCCTCTTTACTCAAAAAACTTTTGGGTATAAAAAGCGGAAAATAAGCATTGACATGTCCGGTTTCCTTAAACATCTTGTCGAGTTGGGCTTGTATTTTTTCCCATATCGCAAAGCCATAAGGCTTGATGACCATGCAGCCGCGTACAGCGGAATTTTCCGCCAAACCCGCTTTTTTTACGATGTCATTATACCATTTGGAGTAGTCTTCGGAGCGTGGTGTTATTTCTTTTGCCATTGTTATTTAGTTGTGCGTTGCGAGTTGCGGGTTACGAGTTTTTTCGTGCGCGCAATTTGCAATCTGTTGGTGATTTGGAGGTAGTTACTTTTTTCTATTGTCAATTATGACTTTAAATTCTGTTGTGTTTTCTAATTTGTTTCCATTTTCGTCAATTTGGGCAACGTAATTTTCTTCTTTCGTTATATCTGAATAACTTATTTCTTTAGCTAATATTTTTAGCCGATTTGATTTGATTACATTATCTATTTCTTTCTTATCTAATTCAATTTTGTCCCCTTTAATTTGGTAGGTTCCGTATTCGTAATCTGAACCCATGGAAAAACTATCAAAAATATATGTTCCGTCTTTTTTAAAGTCTATTCCTACTCCGTTAATATCGCCATCACAATATATTTTAACAAGACTTGGTTTATTGAAATTTGTCTGAATATTCCAATTTATTATCAACATCGAAATCAAAGAAATTCCTCCGATTATTCCATTTATCCAATATTTTCTATGTCCTTCCTTTTTAAATTCCGTAGAATCTTGCCACAAAACTCGTCCCCAAATTACTAACCCAACTATTCCGATTACTTGATAAATGATTACATCAAATAAAAAATCGGTGTATTTGAACTGGTGTGTTTTATAGATTATTAACAGTCCAATTGCAGTGGTTAAAACAACCCTAAATATGTGATTTCGGTTTTTCATTTTTTCTTAAGACTTTAAAACGCAATCCAAAAAGCAAATCGTCATTCCGCACTTGATGCGGAATCTGTTGCATCTCGGCACGATACCAAACAGTAGCTTCTACCTAAAATTGCGCTCTTGCGGCAATAGATTCCGCATCAAGTGCGGAATGACGCTCACTTTTAGGGTTTTTATTTTTCATAAAAAGTTATTTACAAAAGGGGGACACTATGCGCCTTTAGAGATTCGGTTTTGCTTAAATCATTTTCAATAATTCTTCGATAGGTTCTTGAATATCAGCTTCTTCTACTAATCTATCCATCTCATCAGGGTCAAATCCCTGATAATTTTGTTCTTTTTTTATTTTTTCCAAATCAATTTCTTCTTTAAGAACGATACCGTACTGACTGATAGGCTCTTCCAATATTGGTATGTTTTCCGTCATTTCTTCTTTCGCAGGAATTAACTGTCTCACCTTATTATTAATCTGGTCAATTAACTGCTCATCAGCTACCGACATAATAAGTTGTATGATATTATATTTTTTTGCTTCTATATTCATGCTGATTATGTTTTACTATATCTCTGATTGTAATGCTGAACATCTTGTTATCTCTTTATTCATCGTCAATTTTCGCTCATTCATCGTTAAAAATTAATCGTTCATCATTAAGCCTTCATCCTTAACAAAATTTGGTACATTATTTGATTTATCACAAACGTATTTATTTGGGTAAAAAGTTCTTTAAATGTTAAAAAATATGTAGTTTACCGTTTTACAAGAATGTTAAATTTGTTAAACTTTTTGTAAGAAGGACAATAATTTGCTACCTTACGTGAACCTTTTGAGCAAAAAAACGTCACAAAAGTAGTAAATTAAAGTAATAGAACTAAAAATGTCGTGCATTGAGTTCTTCATTAAGATGCAGAACCAGCCACATTCCACAATAATACATTCAAAATTGACCATTTAACAAGCGTCTTCAGATTTACACAAAAATAATTTATCAAATATGAAAAAAGCACTTCTCTCTCTCGTTGCTATCATGATGGTAGCTTTTGTAAGTAACACTTACGCACAGGATGATGTATATTATGACCCAACCGAAGAATACTTCCAAGAGGAAGAAGTAGTTGAAGAAGTTGCAGAACAAGCTCCTGCACAAAGAGCAACTACTTGTTCACAAAAAAGATATAGTGATTGTAGCTATTGCTACACCTCACGTATTCGTCGTTTCAACAATTCTTATCGTGGATTCAACTACTACGACCCTTGTTATACCGACGGGTATTACTACAATACAAGACCGGGTACAAACATTTACCTGACTTCCGGTTCACCATATTCCTACTACAATACCGGTTGGAATTCGTGGAACTCACGAAACACATGGAATGTAAATCCTTACGGATACCTTCCCGGTTACAATCCGTATAATGCTTTCTTTGGCAATTCTTACGGTTTCAATTCCTTTGGCAATAACTTTGGTTATGCTAACAACTTCGGTTATGGTGGTTACTATAATGAGTACTGTCCGCCAAACGCTTACGGTGGCTACGGCAACTACTATGCAAGTTCTACGCCGGGCAACAATACCAATACATCTGCACCACGCAGTACACGTACATCAAATTACAGCAACCCGACAGGTGGTACACGCACAGGTAGCGGTCGTACAGGTACTGACACAGGAGACAGAGTAAGAAATACCAGAAATACGACAACGACTTCCGGTACTACAACAAATGCACGCACACGTACCTCCAAGCCTTCAGCAACGAGGTCAAATACAAATACAAAAAAGCGCAGCACTTTCCGCAATGTCATGTCGGGTACACGCAACAATGCAACCAGATCAACCCGTTCTTCAAGTCGCAGCAACTCGGGTTTCAAATCAACTCGTAGCAGCACACCAAGAAGTTCAGGTACTCGCAGCGGTGGCAGCTCAAGAAGCTCTCGCAGCAGCAGAGGCGGAAAATAGAAAATATTGCCGCAAGGCATAAAGTTATAATTGAAAGGCGGAATTAAATGATTTTAATTCCGCCTTTTTTTATATGAAAAAAATTGTATAATTGTGAAATTGAAAAATGTGAAATGATAACAACTTTTATACATTCACACTTTAGCAATCACACAATCCAACAATCATAATATGCTTAAACACGTTTTTATAATAACCTTAATCTCGCTATTTTCTCTCCCTTTAATAGCGCAAACCGATGTAGATGCCCTTAATTATTCTCGCTGGACAGGCAGTGCTACGGCAAGGTCACTTGGAGTAGGTGGTGCCTTTGGAGCATTGGGCGGCGACCTTTCTGCCATCAATATCAATCCGGGTGGCATCGGTATATTTAGAAAGTCAGAAATTTCTCTGACACCTGCTTATCATCTTAATACTGTCAAATCTGATTTTTCAGGTAATACCACAGATACCAATAAAAATAAATTTCGTTTTGCGGGTGTAGGTGCGGCATTTGTCACGCCGGGTATGAGCAATAATTGGCAGTCAAACACCTTTGCCGTTACCTATAATCAAGTTACTAATTTTGATAAAAAATTCAGCTACGAAAATACCACCAACGGCTCTATCGTCGAAAGTTTTGTTGAAACTGCTACCGGACTTTTCCCCGACCAACTCAATGATTTTTATGAAGGCACGGCTTACGATGTGGATTTGATTTATAATCCGGAAGATGATTATCCCGATCTTTATGCAGGTGATTTAGACCAAACCAGTAGCACTTTGAAGTCAGAAACTTTTGAATCCACAGGCTCTCTGTATGACTTGTCTATTGCGTATGGTGCTAATTATCGACACAAGTTTTATATTGGTGGTAGTATCGGTTTACCTTTTTTGAATTATAGTCAAAAAACAGTGTATAGCGAATCAGACCCAAACAATCAGTATGAGTTTTTTAATGACATGACCTATACCGAAGAATACGCGACAACAGGTATAGGAGTCAATTTCAAACTCGGCGCGATATACAAAATCAATCGCCAATATCGCGTCGGATTAGCAGTACATACACCCACTAATTTTTCATTGACGGATACGGAGTATCGCACCGAAATGAATTATAACATCACTTACGATGTCAACGAAGGTCCTGTTACCAACGAACTCGAAGTTACATCTGACGTGGTAGAGTATTTTTTGAAAACGCCTTGGAGATTTGTGGTAAGTGGTGCGGCTGTTGTTAAGAATTTAGGTTTGATTACCGCAGATGTGGAGTGGGTAGATTATGGTAGAAATAAGTTTTCTTTTGATACCGACATATATTCTTTTTACGAAGGTTATGCAGAAATAGTGAATGGCGATATTAAAGATAAATATGGACATGCTCTCAACGTCCGTTTAGGTGCCGAATATGCCTACAACAAGCTACGCGCCCGCTTAGGTTATGCCTATTATGGCACCCCCTTTCAAGGGAGTGTCAATACAACAAGCGGTGTACGTCAAAACCTTAGTTTTGGACTTGGTGTGCGCCCCGATGGCGTGTATCTCGATCTAGCTTTTGTTCGCAATTTACAAAAAGAACTATACGTTCCATATCGAACTACCAACTCACCCAATGTACAGGAAATCGACAATTCCATCGGCAATAATACTATCGTACTAACGGCAGGATTTAAGTTTTGAATGCGATAATGCTTAGAATGCGATAATGTTGCAATGTTACAAACGTGAGCTTCATTATCGCATTTCAGCATTATCGCATTTCAGCATTATCACATTACAACATTATCGCATTTCAGCATTATCGCATTTCAGCATTATCAAGCATAAGGAATCGGATACTGCCTTAATACTGCATCAATATCCGCCTTTGCTTCATCGCTCAATGACAGGTCAAAAGCCGCCAGATTTTCTTTAAGTTGCGGCATACTTGTTGCGCCGATAATCGTAGAAGTGACCCAATCAAAAGCATTGCACCAAGCCAAAGCCAACTGACTTGGAGTCATATCATACTTCTTCGCTACCGCTGCATATCCCGCCACAGCTTGATGCACACCTTCCTGATTCCGAAAATTACCATGCCTTCCTGCAAACGACCAACGACTACCTTCAGGCATTGCACCGTTTAGATATTTGCCCGATAGCACACCACCGCCCAAAGGCGACCAAGGCAGATATGCCACATCATTCAATTCGCAAGCCTCCGTCACGTAGGGCCAATCCTTACTTTGTATCAAACTAAACTCATTTTGTATCGATACCATGCGTGGCAAGTCGTGCCTTTTGCTCAATTGAATATATCGCTCAATTCCCACCGGACTTTCATTCGACAAACCGCAATACCGTATTTTTCCGGCTTTCACACACCTATCCAATCCCTGCAAAACCTCCACAATCTCCGCTTCCTCCTGCGCCATATCCACCCCCGAAAAATCCACCTTACCAAACCAATGCTTATTGAAATGCGGATAAGCCCGATTGGGCCAATGCAACTGATACAAATCAATATAATCCGTCTGCAAACGCCGCAAAGAATCATCCACCGCCTGTTCGATATATTTTCCCTGAATTTTCTCCGCATTACGAATATACGACAGCCCCTTACCCGCTATCTTCGTCGCCAATATCACCTTCGAGCGTTTGGCAGGATTCGCTTTTATCCAATTTCCAATGTATTCCTCCGTTTTCCCATAAGTCTCCTTCGTCGGCGGCACAGCATACATCTCGGCAGTATCTATAAAATTAATTCCCCGCTCAAGCGCATAATCCAACTGCTCCGAAGCATCCGCTTGCGTATTCTGCTTTCCGAAAGTCATCGTTCCCAGACATACCCTTGATACCTCCATGTCGCTGCTTCCGAGTTTTTTATACTCCATATTATCTATTTTTAAAATCCGATTAAAAAAGCAAAGTAACATCAAAATTTGATGATATCATAACCCCTTTTTGATAAAAATAAAAGACAAGTTTATCTGATTGGTTGACACTTCATACGATATTAATTTCACATAAAATATAAGTAACCCGTTTGGTAAACTTTTCAAGTTTGCTAAACGTGGGTAAGGTACTTAAGTTTATAATTAGCTAAAAATCAGCACTTTACTTCTCCGATAGCTATCGGAGACCAAACTTTTTAAAGTTTAGCAAACGGAGTATTTAAATTTTATTTTAACTTTTAACTAAGCGTTCATATAGTGTCAACTACTTTTGTCGTTTGGATAAACTTGTCAAATAAAACGAGCTAACGAGGTCTTTTTTTTATTTTTAAAAATGCTTTTGCTTAACACCCTGGCACAGTGCTTCCAGTCTGTATGTCGCGTTTGTGCGATACGACATTAGTGCCTTACCCCGTACAGATGTCGGGGTTCAAGTATCTATATCGGTTCATTACCCACCCGCTAAATATGTGGACACGCAGAAGGTTGCTCTTAGCATACCAACCCCTTTCGCTCATCTGTACTATAAGGTGAAAATCGTTATTGTAATGTAAAATCCCGTCATTCGTCGGGACAAGTTGTAAAATAATAAATGTAAAATGTAAAAGTGTATAACGTGAATGTTTTTTAACAATAATTTGATTTTTAAAATTTTAAATATATAACAATTTAAAAATAAATAACTTCATGTCCTATCGACACTTTTACATTTTACATTTATTATTTTACAACTTGTCCCGACGAATGACGGGATTTTACATTACAATAACAATTTTTCACCTTATAGTACAGATGAGCGAATAATTTGGCTCTACGGTGAAAAGTATGGGTAAGCGTAAAGTCCGACTATCAAAGCTATAAGGTTTTCGAAAACCTTATAGCTTTTAGGTCAATTCCGAAGTTAAATATGAAAGAGAATTTCACCGACCCACACTTTTTACCGTAGTGCCAATAATTTAGGCCTCCATTTACTAAACTTTTCGAGTTTAGTAAACGTACATAAGGCACTAATTTTTAGGTGATGACAAATTTCAGTGACATACTTACGTTTACTAAACTCAAAAAGTTTAGTAAACGGGTGACTTACATTTTGAGTAATATTAATTTTATAATATATCACAATGTGTTCGCCAAATTAAAAATTACAAATTGAACGTGAATAGTTTATTTATTTTTATTTTTGTAAATAATTAATTTTTAATTTAATACAAATTATAATTTAATTTTATTAAAAAATAAACTTGACAATGTTAAATTTAAAAAAATAAGAATGTGTCTTTGCTTGAAATAGTAAATCTGCGCTGAATTTGACCTAAAACTTGTCAGACATTTTCAAAATGTCAGACAAGTTTTAGGTCAAATTCAGAACGAAGTACCTTATTTACATTTAATAAAAATTTAATTTAACATTGTCAAGTAAAAACACTGAATACCCAATTTGGCGATCACATTGATATCAACCAATCAGATAAACTTGTCTAATTTTAGGACAAGCTGTGAAAACGAGTGTACCTTTCTCACCAATCAGAAGTCAGAACAGTCGGATAACTACAAAACGGAAATATTGTATGCTAAGAGAAACATTGTGGTGTGGTGTTGTGGTATGGTAGTGTTGTAGTTCTTAGTTCGTTGATACTACAACACTACCACACCACAAAACTTATTATCCTTGAAATTGCTATTGCTATTGTGTAAGTATTCGTAAATTCGCGCTCCGAAAGGGCAGTACAGGCGATTTTAATCGCCATGTAAAATATAATATTAATTTGTAAAAAATTTATTCCTAATAAGTTACAAATAAAAATTACGGAACATAAGGTATTGAAATCGCTTGTACGGTATTCGTGCCATTATCAACATAAGAAAATGTATCAGGAACTGCTTGAAAAGAAAAAAACGATTGCCGTTGTAGGCTTGGGATATGTAGGTTTACCGATTGCGCTGGAATTTGGTAAACACTTCAAAGTTATTGGTTTTGACATCAAGCCCGACAGAGTGGAAATGATGAAAAACCACCAAGACCCTTCCAAGGAATTACCGTCAGAAGCCTTTGATAATAAGGATGTTATGTTTACGGCGAATGCAGAGGATTTGAAGGATGCTCACTTTTTTGTGGTAGCTGTACCTACGCCGGTAGATAAGCATAAAGTACCTAATTTGAAGCCTGTTTTGAGTGCTTCGGATATGATTGGAAAAGCCTTGAAACCGGGGGATTATGTGGTCTATGAATCTACGGTATATCCGGGTTGTACGGAGGAAGATTGTGTGCCGATATTGGAGCAACTTTCGGGTTTGAAGATAGGTAAAGACTTCAAAGTAGGGTATTCGCCGGAACGTATCAATCCGGGCGATAAGAAAAATACGATTGCCAATATCATCAAAATCGTTTCGGGCTGTGACGAGGAATCGCTCGACCATATTGCGAAGGTGTATGAAAAAATTATTATTCCGGGCGTGTATCGTGCCGAGTCTATTAAGGTAGCCGAAGCCGCTAAAGTCATCGAAAATACGCAACGCGACCTCAATATTTCTTTTGTGAATGAGTTGGCGATTATCTTTAGTAAAATGGGTATCAGCACCCACGATGTGATTAATGCGGCATCAACCAAATGGAATTTTATCAAATTGCAGCCCGGACTTGTGGGCGGACATTGTATTGGTGTTGACCCTTATTACCTGACCTACAAATCGAAGCAATTGGGCTACGACCCGCAAGTCATCCTCAGCGGACGACGTATCAATGATGGTATGCCGTTCTTTGTTGCTAAGAAAACGGTACAGCACATGATTAAGCAGGGTAAAGACCCGAAGGATACTAAAGTGCTGGTGATGGGCATCACCTTTAAGGAGGATGTGAGCGATATTCGCAACTCCAAAGTAGCTGATTTGGTCAATGAGTTGGAGCAATTTTCGGTAAAGGTAGATGTACACGACCCGGAGGCTTCTTCGGCTGAGGTGCATGAGGCTTATGGTTTTCATTTGATTGATGAAATCGGTAAAGATTATGATGCAATTATCGCAGCAGTCAATCATAAATCATACTTGAGTCTTGATGAAAATTACTTTCGCTCTATTATGACTGACCCGCCTATTTTGGTTGACATCAAATCTATGTATTATAAAAAAATTAATACTGAAGACTTCATCTACTGGTCTTTATAATGGTGAACGGTGAACGGTTAATGGTTAATTTTTAACGATGAATAGTCATTGTTATAAAATAATAAATTTACAAATATTTTAATAAAAAAAATAAGCATATTGCCCCTTAAAAATTAACCGTTCACCATTAACCATTCACCATTAAAAAAATTATGAAAATACTTGTTACAGGTGGTTGTGGATTTATTGGGAGTCACACTATCGTTGATTTATTGGAAAATGGTTTTGAGGTTGTTAATATTGACAATAATGTGCGGTCTAATGCAGGTGCATTGGAGGGTATAGAAGCCATTACAGGTGTAAAAGTGCCGCATTATCAAACTGACCTCTGCGACTTGGCGGCTACCCGCAAGGTATTTGCGGAACATCCTGATATAGAAGGAATTGTACATTTTG
This sequence comes from uncultured Saprospiraceae bacterium, assembly GCA_938028705.1. Classification (GTDB taxonomy): domain Bacteria; phylum Bacteroidota; class Bacteroidia; order Chitinophagales; family Saprospiraceae; genus JAHDEO01. The sequence goes on from CALIZI010000058.1 coordinate 18,182, forward strand.
CAGCCTACAAAGCCGTAGGTGAATCTGTCGAAAAGCCTGTTTTATATTATCAAAATAATTTGAATAGTCTCGCTAATGTACTGACTTGTGTAGAAGAATTTGGAGTCAAACACTTCATTTTTTCCTCTTCTTGTTCGGTATATGGCAATGCGGATGAACTTCCTGTTACAGAGGCTACACCAATGAAGGAAGCCGAATCGCCTTATGCCCACACCAAGCAAATTGGTGAAGGTATGATTCAGCATTTTGCCAAAGTACATCCCGAAACGAGTTTTGTGGCTTTGCGTTATTTCAATCCGGCGGGCGCACACCCCAGCGCACTGATAGGTGAAGCCTCCTTCGACAAACCGACTAATCTTGTGCCTGTCATCACCGATACTGCTTCCGGTGTACGAGAAAAAATGGTCGTTTTCGGAACGGATTATAATACCCGCGACGGCAGTTGTATCCGCGATTATATTTATATCATGGACCTCGCCAATGCTCATACCAAATCCATACAATATTTGCAATCCGGCAAAAATAAAGCGAATTACGAGGTATTTAATGTAGGCATAGGTGAAGGCGTAACCGTACTCGAAGCCATACGCGCCTTTGAAAAAGTCACCGGCATATCACTCAATTATGAACTCGTTGACCGTCGCCCCGGCGATGTGGAAGCCATATATTCCAATTATAAATACGCTGCCGAAGCCCTCAATTGGACACCAAAAGGCAGCATAGAAGACATCATGCAGACCGCATGGCAATGGCAGCAAAAACGCCCGGAGTGGAGTTTTAGGAGTAGTGCGGGTTAAATTGTTTTATTGCTACATGGTTTTATTGTTGTTTGTAATGGCTAAATAAATCAATAAACCATTGATTATTAGTCGTTTGTAAAAAAATCACGAATCAACGAATCACGACAGCACGTTTACATTTCGATGAAAGATAAACACATACATTTAATTGCTATTGGTGGAAGTGCGATGCACAACATTGCATTGGCATTGCACCACAAAGGATTCCATGTCACAGGTTCGGATGATGAAATATACGACCCTGCACGCGGACGACTGGCAAAATACGGCTTATTGCCAGCCACAGAAGGTTGGCATACGGAGCGCATTACATCTCAATTGGATGCTATCATCGTAGGTATGCACGCCCGCGAAGACAATCCCGAATTGAAGAAAGCCCGCGAACTGGGCATTCAAATTTATTCCTATCCCGAATACGTTTATGAGCAATCCAAAGACAAAAAGCGCGTAGTCGTAGCCGGCAGTCATGGCAAGACGACCACGACGGCAATGATACTCCACGTCTTGCAAAAATTGGGTCAGGATACCGACTATCTCGTAGGCGCACAATTAGAAGGTTTTGAGACGATGGTGCGCTTGTCGGATGCGCCTGTCATTGTGTTGGAAGGTGACGAATACCTCGCTTCACCGCTTGACCGCCGTCCTAAAATTCATTTTTACAAACCACACGTCAGCATCATTACGGGCATTGCCTGGGATCACATCAATGTGTTTCCAACCTTTGAAAATTATGTCGAGCAATTTGAAATCTATATTAAAGATATACAAAAAGACGGCGTATTATTTTGGTTTGAAAAGGACGAACAACTCCAAAAAATAGCAGATGTCAATCCCGATATTCGCACCCAAGCCTACGGTACACCCCAACACGAAATCATTGATAATCAAACTATTTTATATTTTAATCATAAAAAAATACCTTTACAGATATTTGGTCAACACAATCTCCAAAATATGGAAGCAGCTCGCTTGGTGTGTAATGAATTGGGTATTGAGGATGAAACATTCTATGAAGCGATAAGTGATTTTGGAGGTGCTGCCCGTCGTCTCCAATGCTTGAAAGAAACACCGCAGAACATTGCTTATCTGGATTTTGCTCATGCCCCTTCTAAGGTTGAAGCTACGATTCGTGCCTTGAAGGAGCAATATCCTGACCGCGAATTGGTGGGCTGTTTGGAATTGCATACTTTTAGTAGTTTGAATAAAAATTTCTTATCTCAATATCATGATACCATGAATGCTGCGGATATTGCTTGCGTTTTTTTTAGCGAACATACCTTGAAAATGAAACGCCTGCCCGAACTTTCCACACAGGAAATTGTCGATTCATTTGGACATCCGAATATGAAAGTTTTTACCGAAAAAGACGACTTAACGAATTTTTTAGAGCATCTTAATTGGAAAAAACGCAATTTGCTGATGATGAGTTCGGGGAAATTTGGTGGGGTGGATATTAAAAACCTTGTAGATAAATTGCTTGATTGAGCGGTTTATTTTTGCCCCAAAATACTAACCCTTGCAATAGAATCCAACTCTTCGCTCGTGTAATAATCAAGGCAAAATCTAAGGGTTTTCTTGCCTACCATACCGGAATCTTTCATGCGTTGTAATACATCTTCCGGACAAGGTAGTCCACATATTTGATTCGTCCATTCGGTGCTGTCTCTAAGGATTTCTTTTACGACCATTTCGGCAAGCGTATCAATTTTCCTGTAATTTTCAAGTCCAAGTCCGAAATCGTGTGTGTAGCTCCCGTCGTTTCCTAAATGGTAATCCACTCGCTTGTCATTTAAACTTTCAGAAAGACATTCTTTAAAAAAAACAATCTTAAATTCTTTTACGATTCCTTCCAAGTATTTAGTTTTTTCTCCGTCAGAGACTTCCTTATTGGTACTCACGTTTATTTTTTTTAAACCTGAACACGATACAAGTAACAGTATCAAAAAGATAAAGATATTTTTCATATTATAAAGATATTTTAAAAATGTTTAGGTGGTCTTTGATTAAAAAATTAAGCCAATTTTTATAAAGTTGATTTTTTAAAATATATTAGTGCCATCCAAGCAAATCTCCAATAAAGTTATTAACTTTGTCGTTAAATAATGAATTGCATCCTATAAAGTATAAATCCCTTTATTGAACTTAACGTGTATAATACACATTATACTTTTGATTTTTAAAAATTATTTCATGGCAGCTTGGCAGGTACGAGGAAAGCATGAAACAATTGAACCATAAAACAGTATAATAACATCCATCGAACGATAAAACATGTCAGATAGTCTCGTCATAATACCTACGTACAACGAAAAAGAGAACGTCGAAAATATCATTCGGGCGGTATTTTCGTTGGACAAAAGCTTCCATGTCCTCATTGTAGATGATGGCTCGCCTGATGGCACAGCCCAAATCGTCAGGGAACTTCAAGCCCAATTCTCCCGCCGTCTTTTCTTAGAAGAACGCACCGGAAAACTGGGTTTGGGTACAGCCTACATACATGGTTTTAAGTGGGCATTGGAGCGCAATTACGAGTATATTTTTGAGATGGATGCCGATTTTTCGCACAATCCCAAAGACCTGCTCAGGCTATATGCGGCTGCCGGAGAATCGGGCGTGGGCATGTCCGTAGGCTCGCGCTATGTGCGTGGCGGCAAGGTCGAAAATTGGCCCTTCGACCGCATTTTTATTTCCTACGGGGCTTCCTTATATGTACGCATGATTACGTGGATGCCTGTAAAAGACCCGACGGCGGGCTTTGTTTGCTACCGCAGAGAGGTCTTGGAACGACTGGATTTTGACAAGATTCGCTTTATTGGTTATGCTTTTCAGATAGAAATGAAATTCGCTACCCGCTCATTGGGATATAAGATTCAGGAAGTGCCAATTACATTTACAGATAGAGTGGAGGGTATCTCCAAAATGTCAAAAGGTATTGTCAAAGAAGCCGTTTATGGGGTGATTAAAATGAAATGGCGGAGTTTTTCGGGCAATTATGAGCGAGAAAACAGAGAAGGACAAATACTCAACGAAAAAGTATAATTTTTTTATTTTAAAAGACAATTAGTTCATGGTTATTAGTTCATGGTTCATGGTTTTACCTAATTAATTTAAATATTTCAAATTTGTAATCTACTGATTACTATAAATATATAAAAGTGAGTGCATAAGCAAATAATATGACATTAATTTAATTTATAATAATTTATAAATATTTTTTAATAAAGAAAATGCTACTCGCTACTCGTTACTCACTACTCGCCAACTCGCTACTCGCTACTTTCCAATCATTTTTTCATTATTCTATATTACAATTTCAACAAAAAATAGTAATATTGCGTACCGGATTTGGAAGATGGTTAATCGGTTGATTAATTAATTAGTAAATTAGTGAATCGGTAAATTAGTGAATTAGGTGATTAGTGATATTTAAAGTAAAAATAAGAAGTTGATTATCAATTGTTTAGAATCCAATTTCTTATATTAGCCTAATTTATTGATTAGCCAATCGACCAATCAACTAAAACTAATTACATTTATGAGAAGTATAATTAACATTATTCTTTTGGCATTGATTCTTGGGCTTGGTTATCTTTTGGTGAATAGCATTTATGAACCGATTAATTTCAAAGCCATCAAAGACGCACGTGCCGATGCAGTCAAAAAGAAATTGGAAACGGTCCGTCAGGCACAGCAATGTTTTATGGATATTACGGGCGTATATGCTCATAATTTTGATACCTTGAGAGAGGTATTGAGTACAGATTCATTTAAGATTGTCAGAGTATTTGGTGATCCTGACGACCCGACAGGGCAAAGTGTAAAGTACGAAACCTCTTATGCCAATGCACTGGATTCTATCCAAAAATTGGGCATCAATCTGGATGATATTTCCCAAATACCTTATGGTGAAGGAAAGGAATTTGATGTAGAAGCGAGGAAAATTGTTTACCAAAGTATCACAGTTCCCGTAGTGCGTGTGCGTACAGCTTACAAAGATTTTATGGGAGAATACGCCCATCCGCGTTATAAAAGCTATGATAAATTCTATAATCCTGATGACCCGACAGAAGATAGATATTATCTCTCTATCGGCGATTTGAACAGACCATCATTAGGAGGAAATTGGTAAAAAAATATAACATCGTTGGGCAAGATTTCAGTATTAATTTGTCTGATGGATATGACCTGTCCATACTCGTAGGTATGGACAGGTTTTTTTATACCATCAGGCTTGATAATCAAGTCCTTGTACTACGTACACATCACTTTCCGACACACAATTATCTGCAACTTCGGACGGCTTTTGAGCATGTTTTTCAATCGGATAAATTACTCCAACTCAAGTATCGAAATACACAGATAGGTTTACTGACTTCTATAGCAACTTTGATACCTTCGGACTTGTACGATGCCAATCAAAGACGTTTTTATTTGGAACAAAATGCTATACTCAACAAGGAGCATCTTGTACTGAATGATGCTTTGGAAAGTGTGGGAGCGCAGCATGTATATGCCTTTCACAGCGAAATATTTGAATGTCTGCAAACACAATTTCCACAAGCTGTTTTTTATAATGTCTCCTCCGGTTTGATAGCAACACATCACCGATACGGCAAACCCGAAACGGTGTATGCCAACCTCATTGGTGAGTATCTTCAAATTGTAGTATTCAATCGTAAAAAGTTATTATTTTCCAATACATTTACGCATCGTTCAGCCGCAGATGTTTTATATTTCATCATGTTGGTCATCAATCAATTGGACTTAGATGCGGAGAAAAATAAACTTATTCTTTCCGGTGAAATTACAACCGAATCACCAACATACGCTACTTTACAGCAATATATCAAACATATCGAATTTGTCGATATACCAAATTTGTACACCTACAAAAATATAAATGCTCCAGACTATCATCGTTTTTTTGGTCTGATGAGTGTTGTAGTGTTGTAGTTCTTAGTGTTGTGGTTCTTAGTGTTGTCGTGTTGTAGTTCTACGAATAATAACTACAACAACACAACAACACTACAACACAACAACACTACAACACTACAACACCACAACACCACAACACTAAGAACCACAACACAATACCCATGCGAATCATAGGTGGAAAATATAAAGGCAGGCGATTTAATCCTCCGGCAAAAAACCGGCGGACACGTCCGACGACAGACTATGCGAAAGAGGGGCTGTTCAATATCTTGATTAACCGGATTGATTTTGCTGAAACGAAGGTATTGGACTTGTTTTGCGGAACGGGCAACATCGCTTATGAGTGTGTATCGCGCGGTAGTACCGATGTGACTTGTGTGGATAAATTTTATGGCTGTATTAAATTCATAGAGACCACTAAACAAGCCTTAGATATTGATAATGAGTTGATTGCAATTAAGCGCGATGTATTTAAATTCATTAAAGAATGTGATACAAAGTATGATTTTATTTTTGCAGACCCGCCTTATGCTCTCCCTGAAATGAATAAAATACCTGACCTTATTTTTGAATATCAATTGCTTTGTGAAAATGGCTTATTCGTTGTGGAACATGGCACACAACACAGTTTTGAAACACATCCGAATTTTGATATGACTCGCCGATATGGAGATTCAATATTTTCTTTTTTTGTGAAAAATGGATAATTTAATCAAGAAAATATCACTAGGGTAATATGTCACAATTTTCATTATAATAGCTTGCGTTAAATATTTGTTAAAAAAAAATATGTGAATTGCTATCAGAACAATGACCTTTTATAAGATTCAAGTGATATAATAAAGGAAATAACATTTTAATTATTTCTCAAAAATATATAAAATGATTTGTGCTTATGGTGTGTGTTGTGGGTACAATATATTAGCTTTGCAGTAAAAATTATAATTATCTTTTTTCTTGTATGATTCATAGCTGTATCGAATTGAATGCTGGAATTTATTTTGACACGGCTGAGAATTGACCAAAACAATATTCACTAAAGTTACATAAAGATATTCAGAAATACCACATTGATTTGAAGGCTGTAAATAATGTCTTGAGTATAATTATTAGAAAAAAATTAAAGTTTTTTCATGAAAATTATTCTTTATAAAATCACTAGTTATTCAACTATTAAATTTACTTTGTAGGTGTTACTTTTTCATATTTTTCGTCTAATGTAAACAGAATATATTTTTTATTAAATTCTTTACCCAAAAATATACCTTTTGCCTACCAATTATTTGACTCCCAACAAAAGTTTTGTTGGCGGCTTTGATACTAGTTAGTAGTTCTTTATTGTCATTGAATGATTTAATTTTGAGATTAAGACTCATAACTCTTTCATTGTCAATAGTATAGTTATGTCATTTTCGAGTAAATGATTTTGATATTCTATATTATCAGGCTTGTAAACTTAATGATTGAGCGTATGAGTTGGTGTTATTCTGATAAGTTTGTTTTGAGAATTTTGCCTTTTTAATAGGTAGTTACTTCGAAAATCAGTGAAAAGAAAAATGTGTAAGATGTTCTGATTTGTGTTGTGATGTTCACATTTTTTGCAGCGTGTTCAAGAGCATTAAACGAATAATATGCACAAAGATGCTATTTTAGCTTATTGATTTATAATATAAAAAACACTTATGTTTAAGAATTAATGTGACGTAAAAAATATCTTACATCTAAAAGAGAGAAAGTTTATACATTTGCAATAAAGTTCATGTTTAAAAAATGTTTTTTGTAAATGCACAAAAAAACATTACAAAATATAACTATATTTGCTAACAACTATTCCGATACTACACTTTATCAACCTACCCCGATGTATTTTCTTTAACGAAACATTTATTGTACATACTATATATTGAGTTGTCATTTTAATGATAATATTCACACAACTTCTACTAAAATTTGCAATGAGTCACAAAAAACAGATGAAAGATTTTTCATCTCAAAAGTTTTTTTTATTCTCATACAATAAATAAATTTATCAAAAAATTGAGGATAGCTTGCAACGAAATTGTAATAAATTCAGACTTCAAACAATGAAAAAGTATTTTTGACAAAAAATATATGTCACAATTTGAAAATAATATTCAAATTGATACCATCAAGTATTATTCTCCCCCCCACAAGATTATCCGCATATCTTTGTAAGCATTAAACATCCATCAATTATAGTTCTATCAGACATATTTACCTAAGTACTGAAATTTTTAAACAACTAAATTTAATCATGAGAAATCTAACCTTTACACATTTCTTTAAGGGTGACAACAAATCACTCAACTCATGGCATCACAAACTCTTGGGAGTTTTGATGGTGCTGTGTATAGGTATTGGTTTTACGACCGATGCCGGTGCACAAATCACATTAACCGCTGCTATCAGTGACGTAACCTGTGAGGCTGCCCCTTGCCCGCCGGACTCTGACGGTAACATTGACCTAATGATCGCAGGTGGTACCGCACCTTATGACATCCAATGGTCAGCCAATGGAGTTCCGATTCCGACTTGTGAGGATCCTGCCTTCGACGCACTTGAAGGTACAGGTGAAAATCCTGTTACGCCGGATGGTGAAAACAACAGCGTAGTAGAAGATGCCATTGATGCTGAAAATTATATCATTCAGGGTTCTGCAATGACGGTCAGCGAGGCTATATTTACCGACGGAACAATTGACGAAGAAATCATCGACCAAAGCCAAGCAACAGGCATTGTTGCTTTGCGTACGGGGATTGACCACGACCAGACTATCGGTGGACCGAACGCTGCAAATATGACTCGTTCATTCTTCTTCGACCCGCCTGTGTCCAACCTTCAAATGTTTTTCAATGACTTGGATAATAATGACGTAGTTATTGTTAATCCTAAGTTGAATGGTGCGGTACAATCACTTACACCTGCTGAGTACTCGATTGTTGACCCTTCCCAAGTGGCTTTGTCACAAGTTGATGCACGAGGTAATACCTCTCCCAATATGTTCACATCTTTGGTTGACCAAGCACTCGGACCAGAAACAACAGGTGGTATTAACTTTACCTTTGCAGGACCAATTGATGAAGTTGAAATCATTTTTTACGATGATGTTGCCGGACCCGGTGTTCCAGGCTCAGAAGGTGGTTCTTACTCTGTCAACTTCCCCGGACAATGCCGTGAAGATTTGGCTTGTATCTCAGCAGGTACTTATACGGTTGTTGTAACAGATGCTGTCGGTGTTACCGCTACCGAAACTTTCGTCCTTGTACCGCCGGTATGTGCTGTCAATACAGTGAATATCCCTTGTGGTGCTGATAACGGCACAGTTACGGTTACACCTTCTTTTGGTACAGGACCTTACACTTATGGTTGGGAAGATGAAGATGGTAATGCACTCCCACTACCGGATCCATGTACACCAAGAGACTATGCCAACCTTGCGCCACTTGCCGGAACAGGTAACGACCCTGTACCCAATCCTGCACCCAATACAGATACAGATAATACCGTAGAGACAACTATCAACAGTCAGCCTTTTGTGATACAAGGTGCAAGAATGACCATTGAGTCTTTAGACCTCAACGGCGGTGCTTCTGTTGATGAGGAAATCATTAACGATAGTCAGTTGAACGGTACTTTTGCTATACGTACAGGTGTCGATCACAACCAGATTACAGGTGGTGTCGGTGCTGCAAATATGATTCGTACCATTACATTCGATAAGCCTGTTTGTGATTTAAGGATGTTTTTCAATGATATTGATAATAATGACGTAGCTATTATCAATCCTAAATTGAATGGTGCCATTATTCCACTGACTCCTGCTGATTATGTACTTACAGGTACAAATGTTGTGGCGGTCGGTGGTAATCAATTTGAATCTATCAATGATACAGGTTTAAATAATACAGTTGATGGTGGTATTGACTTCACCTTTACTTCTAATTCTTGTATCGATGAGATTGAAATTATCTTTTACGATGACGTTGCCGGACCCGGTGTTACAGGCTCAGAAGGTGGTTCTTACTCCATCAGCTTCCCGGCTACTTGTGATTATCCAGACACACAAATACTCGAACCGGGTTGTTATGATGTAACCATTTATGATGCAAACGGTAATAACCAGATAGAAACTTACTGTGTTGAAGAAGGTCCCTGTGGTGCTATCGGTAACTATGTATGGGTAGATGAAAATGCAGACGGTATTCAAGATGCAGGTGAGCCGGGTATTGCAGGTGTTACGGTTACAGCTACCAATCCTGCAGATGGTACAGTATTGACGACAACCACAGATGCTAATGGAGGATATATCTTCACAGATTTGGCTCCGGGCAAATACGATGTTGTTGTAAATGAAGTCACCCTACCTTCAGGAATGGTCCAGACGACTAATCCTGTTAATCCGGGAGCAGACTTTGGTAACCAGACCAATAATTATTCTATTACCATTGGTCCCGGTGAAGAAAATATGACCGGTGATTTCGGTTATATCTGGGAAGATCCAGATGGCAATACAGGCACAGCCGCTATTGGTGACCGTGTATGGTTAGATGCAAATAGTGACGGTGTTCAAGATCCGGGCGAAGCCGGTATTGGAGGCGTTACAGTAACTGTATTTTACGACCCGGATGGTGACGGTATCAAAGACCAGCCATTCACAGATGCTATTGACCAGAATGGAGCAACAGGCACAGGTAGTACAACCACCGAGCCTGACGGAAGCTACATCTTCTACAACCTGCCCGCAGGTGCTTACTCTATCGTAGTAGATGGTAATTCTGCACCACTTTCAGGTCTTACACAAACAGGTGACCCTGACGATTACGGTGCGCCGGCTACCAATCCTGATAACATGGGAGAATCTGTATTGCTTGCTCCCGGCGATGTATTCTTGTTAGAAGATTTTGGATACAATGATCCGGCTGGCAATGATATAGGTGACACCATTTACTTTGATGCAAATGCAGATGAGACACAAGATCCGGGAGAACCCGGCATCGAAGGTGTTACAGTCGCTTTATTAGATGGTAATGGTGATGTAATCGCTACTACAACTACTGACGAAAACGGTGAATACTTATTCCCAGGTTTACCTGATGAGCCATACACCGTAGTCGTTACAGATACAGACAATGTACTTAGCGGATTGGTAAATACTGAAGATAATGACGGTGGAAATGACGGTCAGTCATCTGTTACCGGATTACCTTCCGATAATCTGGACCAAGACTTTGGTTACACTCCTGCAGGACAAGATCCAGGAGAAGGACTTGTTGGCGATACAGTATTCTTAGATTATAATAGTAATGGAACGCCAGATCCGGGAGAAGGTATTGAAGGTGTTTCAGTTGATTTACACGATGGTGCCGGTACAGTCATTGCTACTACTGTGACTGACGAAAATGGTAACTACTACTTCCCTGGCTTGGACCCCAACGCTATGTACAGCACAACAGTAGATCCCACAACACTACCTCCGGGTGTAGTTCAAACTGTAGATCCTGACGGTACCAATGACAATACATCTACCACAGATCTCAGCCAGACTCCCGATGGTATTGACCTTACCTTAGACTATGGTTACGAGCCTTCTGCCTTACCGGGTAGTATAGGTAACTTAGTATGGTTAGATGATAATACTGACGGTGTCAATGACGGACCTGCCGGACCTGACGGCGTTGCCGGTACAGATGACGACGAGCCGGGTATCGAAGGTGTAACTATTGACTTATACCTTGATTCAAATGGCAATGGTTTAGTTGACGCAGGTGAGCCACTCGTAACCAGTACAACTACTGATGCCAACGGTAATTACCTCTTCCCGAATCTTGATACAGGAAAAGGTGCAGGTGTGGACTATATTGTTGACGTAACTGACGAAAATAATGTATTGCAAGGATACTGGCACAGCATTGGTGCGCCGGGTTCTGATGATAATAGCCAGACAGATACTTATGCTGTTACAATTGGTGGCGGAAGCCCTGTTGATAATTTCACAGCTGATTTCGGTTATTATGTTGATCCCGCTGTACTCGGTAACTACGTTTGGATGGATACAAACCGCGATGGTATCCAAGATCCAGGCGAAATGCCTATCGAAGGTGCAGTAGTTACTTTGGAAGTAACATACCCTGACGGTACTACCGCTACAATTACAGATGTTACAGATGCTACAGGATATTATCTCTTTGAAAACTTATTATTCGATGAAGACTACGACGGTACAGGTACTTATGCCGCTCCCGGTGTAGGAGGTGGTGACGAACCATACTATGAACTTTCCGTAGCAACTCCAGCAGGAAAAGAACCTACTGTCATTGATGTAAATGGAAATGGAAATGATGCAGAAGATTCAGAAGATCCTGCAGGTACACAAGGTATTACTTCGCAAGGAGCTACAGACAGTATGCCTCAGACAGATCCTAATGATGAACCTTCACAATTGACTTTCGACTTCGGTTTCGTAGCACCACCAGAACTCGGTGCCATTGGTAACCTTGTATGGATAGATGAAAACGGTGACGGTATTCAAGATGTCGGTGAACCCGGTATTCCTGGAGTTACAGTTACAGCTACCAATCCTGCGGATGGTACTGTATTAACAACCACCACAGACACAGACGGTGGATATATTTTCACTGACTTACCTGCCGGTAAATACGATGTACTCGTAGATGAAACAACATTACCATCAGGTATGACGCAATCTATGAATCCTGTACTTCCCGGTTCAGACTTTGGTAACCAAACTCAAGTCGGTAATGGATACTCTATTACCATTGGTGACGGAGAAGAAAACATGACAGGTGACTTTGGTTATATCTGGGAAGACCCAATGGGTAATCAAGGTACAGCAGCTATCGGTGACCGTGTATGGTTAGATGCCAATAGTGACGGTGTACAAGATCCAGGCGAAGCCGGTATTGGAGGCGTTACCGTAACAGTATTTTACGACCCGGATGGTGACGGTATCAAAGACCAGCCATTTACAGGTGCCATTGACCAAAATGGACTTACAGGTACAGGTTCTACAACTACTGAACCTGACGGAAGCTATATCTTCTACAACCTGCCCGCAGGTGCTTACTCTATCGTAGTAGATGGTAATTCTGCCCCATTAGCAGGTCTCACACAAACAGGTGACCCTGACGATTACGGCGCACCGGCTACCAATCCTGATAATATGGGAGAATCTGTAGTATTAGCTCCCGGTGATGTATTCCTATTAGAAGACTTTGGATACAATGACCCGGCAGGTAATGACATAGGTGACACTATCTATCTTGATGCAGATGCAGACGAAACACAAGATCCGGGAGAGCCGGGTATCGAAGGTGTTACAGTATCTTTATTGGATGAAAATGGTGATCCTATTGCTACCACTACTACTGACGAAAACGGTGAATACTTATTCCCAGGTTTACCTGATGAGCCATACACCGTAGTCGTTACAGATACAGACAATGTACTCGGCGGATTAGTAAATACCGAAGACCCTGACGGCGGAAATGATGATATGTCAACCGTACCTTCATTACCTTCTGACAATCTCGACCAAGACTTCGGTTACACACCGGAAGGTCAAGAGCAGGGAGAAGGACTTATCGGCGATACTGTATTCATCGATTATGACGAAGACGGTGCACCTGACCCGAATGAAGGTATCGAAGGGGTAGTCGTTGAATTATACGATGAAACCGGAACAACATTAATCGCTACTACAACTACTGACGAAAACGGTAACTACTACTTCCCCGGATTAGACCCTACCGAAACCTATGTAGTGGATATTGATGAAACTACACTACCTCCGGGCGTTGCTCAAACAGTAGATCCTGACGGTGGAAATGACGGTACATCTACAGTTGACCTTTCTGCCTCACCGGGAGGTATCAATCTAGACCAAGACTTTGGTTACGAGCCTTCTGCCTTACCGGGTAGTATCGGTAACTTAGTATGGTTAGACAATGATGCTGATGGTGTCAATGACGGTGCCACAGGACCTGACGGAGTGGCAGGTACAGACGACGACGAGCCGGGTATCGAAGGCGTTACCATTGACCTATACCTTGACTCAAACGGTAACGGTGCAGTCGATCCGGGTGAGCCACTCGTTTCTAGTGCTACTACTGATGCTAATGGTAACTACCTGTTCCCAAATCTTGATACAGGAAAAGGTGCAGGAGTAAGCTACATCGTTGATGTAACTGACGAAGCCAATGTACTCGAAGGACACTGGCACAGCTTGGGTACACCGGGTGCTAACGACGAGAGCCAGACTGACACTTATGCAGTCACACTTGGTGGAGGTAATCCAACGGATAACCTGACCGCTGACTTCGGATACTATGTAGAACCCGCTAAGATTGGTAACCGTGCATGGTATGATTACAGTGGTGAACTTAATCCATTGACTAATAATGGTATCCAAGATCCGGGCGAGCCGGGTATGTCGGACATACCAATAACTTTGACAATTACCTATCCGCCACCGGCTAATAATGTTGTTACAATAGTGACTACGACTGACGCAGACGGTTTCTACTGTTTTGGAAATCTTCTTTTTGATGAAAATTTCCCTGCAAGTGGAGGATTTGGACAACCGACATATACCATTACAGCCGAGACTCTACCGGGTATCCGGTTTGGTCGTGACCAGTCGCCTAGCGTTATAGATGTGCCAAGTGCCTCAGATTTGGAGGATGGTGATGATCATAATGGTGTAGATGCCGCAGCTTGTCAAGGTTGGACAGATGTTACCCTTCAACCTGACCCGAATAGCGAGACGCCATGGGCATCTTACGACTTTGGTTATGTTCCGGTTGACTTACCGGTAGAGTTAGTCTCTTTCAAAGGAACTGAAAATGACTGTCAGGCTATCTTGACATGGATTACAGCTACTGAAACCAACGTTAGCCACTTCAGCATAGAGCAAAGTGCCAACGGTACTGATTTCAGCACATTGGGCAGAGTAAATGCCACAGGCGAATCTCAGACAGAGCGTACCTATACTTACACCGATGAGCAATTGACAACCAATAACTACTACCGCTTACGCATAGTAGATAACGATGGTTCGCAAGAGTTCTCTCATGTAGTATTGGTCAAAGCGACTTGTGCTTCGGGCGTATCTATCTCAGATGTATTCCCGAATCCGGTGAGAGACGTAATGAGCATCCGCTTCAACAGCGAGTTTGACCATCAAACTGCCACAGTTGTTGTTACCGACAACTTGGGTAGAACAATTATGACGAAAACGACAGGCGTATCTTCAGGTACGAATGTCATCGAACTCAATGTCAACCAATTACCGCAAGCCACTTACTTCATTTCTATTCAAGGTGAAAACGGTTGGTTCAGCCAGCCTACTTCATTTATGAAAAAATAAGTAAGCAGATGATATATCGCCACAGGCGATAATAATAAAGCCGTTCCGACTTAGTCGGAACGGCTTTTCTTTTTACAGTACAGGCGGTTTCAACCGCCATGTCTAAAATGACTTCATGTATAATTTATGTGAAAATAAACATTTTACAAACTTAATTCACTACTACAGAGTGCGATTCGTTTTTGTACCCACAGGGCAAACGAAAAGTCGTTTTTATAATATGAGTTTAAAAATATTTTATTGAAAAATAAATGTATAATTATCTCATTTTGAATGCAAAGGCAAACTTTACTCGCCTTGCATTTTGAAAATGCAAGGCGAGTAGGCTTCCCGATAATTTTAAAAATCAACATATTACACATTATTAAAACGACTTTTCGTTCCCCCTGTTTGTACCCACTAATATTCTTGATTATCAATATTTTACGATTTTTCAATTAACTTGATAATAATATATTTACATTCAGGCTGGAATATTTTTTCTGAATTTGGGCTAAAACTCGTCAGACATTTTCAAAATCTACCGATAATCTTATATTTTTCGACAAAGTTTAAATGTCAGACGAGTTTTAGCCCAAATTCAAGCCCAATGCTGTCCATTATTGAATAAAATTTAAAATGAGACATGGGTACAAAAATGAATCGCACCTCCATATATTACGCTATTTTTTCATCCTCGTTTTGCTCCCTTTTCTAATGTCGTGATTAAAGATCGAAGCCTTTAGCATTGCCCGATTACCTGACAAACCAATTAACGCACCTCAGATCGTTATGGTCATTTCTCCACGTATATTGGTGGTCATCCACCGCTTCACTTCCTCTTGCGAATATCCTTTACCAAGCAGGTATGCCAACTTGGTTAGTGCTGCTTCGGGAGTCATATCGTAACCACTAACAAGCCCTGCCTTCGCCATGCCTGTACCTGTTGCGTAATCGTCGAGCAAGACTGTACCTATCGCACATTGTGTACAATCGACCAGCACCACACCACGTTCATTCGCCTCTGCCAGTGCATCAATAAATGCGCGGTGACTGACCGGACCATTACCCGACCCAAAAGCCTGAATCACCACTCCTCTTATCGGTGGACGCAGATAATTCCTCACTACCTCTCCGCTAATACCCGGAAACAACCACAATACGCCGACGTGGGTATCCAAATTGCTTTGCACCGTCAATCCGCCCGTATCCATTTCCGATTTGAACACAACATTTTGATTAATATTAATATGAATCCCACCAATACCAAGCGGCGGCAAATTCGGGGATTCAAAAGCCCGAAAACCTTCTGCATTCACCTTTTGAGTACGGCAACCCCGCAGCAAAATATTATCAAAAAATACACACACTTCCGGTATATCATGATTGGCAGCGAACAACATCGCGCCAATGATATTTTCTGTGGCATCATTTCGCGGCATCATCATCGGTATTTGCGAACCTGTCAGTATAACGGGCTTCTCCAAACCCTCCAACATAAATGCCAGTGCAGAAGCCGTATAAGCCATCGTATCCGTACCGTGTAGAATTACAAATCCTTGAAAGTCAGTATAATGTGATTCAATGACCTTCGCAATTTGTACCCAATCGTGCGGTGTCATATCTGATGAATCAAGTAAAGGATTCAATTCGTATATTTCAAAATCGGGCATGATGTCGTTCTGAAACATTCGATTTTCAGTCATCATTTCTTCCAAAAAACCACTGACGGGAATCCAGCCGTCAGGCGATTGTTTCATGCCTATGGTGCCGCCTGTATAGATGATTAAAAGTTTCTTTTTCATGATTTGTAATTCGGGTAGTATTGTGTTTTAAAAATAAAAATATATTTTTTAACAACGATAAAATTTGCTTTGAATTTGAATCAAAACTTGTCAGACATTTTGAAAATGTCTGACAAGTTTTGATTCAAATTCAAAGCAGGAATATTTTTCATATTAAATAAAAATAAAACATAATATTGCTAATGTAAGGCTTCATTTTTGTACGCCCCAAATATAGGGCAAAAGTTATTGACCGGATAACTTGACAATACCATGTTTTAAAAATGGAAATGTGTTTATGCTTGATATCAGATATTTTTTCCGAATTTGGGTTAAAACTCGTCTGACATTTTCTAAATTCACCGATGACCTCATATTTTTTCTGGTAAAATCTAAACGTCTGACGAGTTTTAACCCAAATCCAAGAATAGACGCTGGATATATTAAATAAAAATCGAACATTACATTGTCAAGATAAAAGAACTATTTGTAAAAATAATTGTAGAATACCCGACTTTACCGTTTCCGACCTCTTCATTGTAAATAAATTGATTTGAAAGAACACATTACGACCATTAGTTTTTTTAAGTATAAAGGTTTTCGCCAACAGGCTTGGGCTTTTCGCATGATGAATGATGCTCATGCGTATATAGCACGCACAGATGGGGTGTTTTTTTATAAATTAATGGGCTGTGGTAGAAACGAAGGTTTTAATCCTTTCCCTGATTGGAGTGCTTATGCTTTGCTTTTGGTATGGAATGACGAGGCGGCTGCGGAGACCTTTTTTGAGACTTCCGAATTGATGCAACTGTACAGTAAAAATACAGTGGAGCATTGGACAATTTATATGAAAAACATTAGTGCGAAAGGAGAATGGTCGGCTCAAAATCCTTTTCAAAAAAGTACGACATTAAACCCTGATAATCAATTAATTGCAGTCATTACCCGCGCTACGATTAAAGTGCGAAAATTGTATCGTTTTTGGAAATATGTACCTACTTCTCACCTATCTTTAAAGGGCAATGAAGGCTTGATTTATACCAATGGTATAGGTGAAGTGCCGGTTATTCAAATGGCAACATTCAGTTTGTGGCGTGACCGTGAATCTTTAATGAATTTTGCGTATAAAAGTCAGGAACATCGAACTGCTATTGAGAAAACCCGTCAGTTGGATTGGTATAAAGAAGAGCTTTTTTCGCGCTTTCAGCCTTATCGGTCGTTGGGTACTTGGGGTGGCGTGAATCCGTTGGACAAGTATTTGAAGTGATTTTTATCCATAAAAAAAGCCGCACAAAATGTACGGCTCAAATATCTTATCTAAAAAACTCGCTAACTCGCTAACTCGCAACTCGTTACTCCATCACGCATCCACATTCGCATATATTGCATTGGCTTCAATGAATGCCCGACGCGGTGGCACTTCATCGCCCATGAGCATCGAAAATACGCGATCAGCTTCTACGGCATCCGTAATCGTGACGCGACGCAGGGTGCGGGTGGCTGGATCCATCGTGGTATCCCAGAGTTGCTCGGCGTTCATTTCACCAAGTCCTTTATATCGCTGAATACCTACGGAAGCATCGTTGCCTTTGCCCAATATTTTCACAGCTTCTACCCGCTCATCTTCATTCCAACAGTATTGAAATTGTTTGCCTTTTTTGACCAGATAAAGTGGCGGTGCGGCGATATACACATAACCCTGCTCAATCAATTCTTTCATATAGCGGAAAAAGAAGGTTAAAATCAGTGTCACAATGTGGCTACCATCCACATCGGCATCACACATGATGACTATCTTGTGATAACGCAATTTTTCGGTATTGAGGAAGCGTTCACCTTCATTATCTTCGATGCGAACACCGAGTGCGGTAAACATATTTTTGATTTCTTCGTTTTCGTAAATCTTGTGTTCAAGGGCTTTTTCTACATTCAATATTTTTCCGCGAAGCGGTAAAATGGCTTGAAAAAATCGGTCTCGCCCTTGCTTTGCCGTTCCGCCTGCCGAGTCTCCCTCTACCAAGTAAATTTCCGATTTCACTGGGTCTTTTGAGCTACAATCGGAGAGCTTACCGGGTAAGCCCGAACCGGACAAGACATTCTTGCGCTGCACCATATCACGCGCCTTACGTGCTGCATGACGCGCCGTAGCTGCAAGGATAACCTTATCTATAATCCGTTTGGCTTCCTTCTTATTTTCTTCTAAATAATAACCCAATGCCTCGCGTACACAACCCGATACAATGGCTACGACTTCCGAGTTGCCGAGTTCGCCTTTGGTTTGTCCTTTGAACTGTGGTTCAGGCACTTTTACGGAAACTACTGCCGTCAATCCTTCTCTAAAATCTTCTCCGGCAATGGTGAATTTGAGTTTGCTGAAATAGCCGTTTTCTTCACCATATTTTTTAAAAACATGATTCACTGCACGACGAAAACCGCTGACGTGTGTACCACCGTCGCGGGTATTGATATTGTTGACGTAAGAATGTAAATTTTCAGAATATGAGGTATTATATTGCATGGCTACCTCTACTTGTACATTATCTTTTTCAGAGATAACGTGAATGGGTTTATCAATGAGTTTGGTCCGACTTTCATCCAAGTACAAGACAAATTCGCTCAAACCACCTTCCGAATAAAAGTCTTCAGAAACGAACGCTCCGTTTTCATCTTTTTCGCGCTCGTCCGTCAAAGTAAGGTGTAAGCCTTTATTCAAAAAAGATAATTCGCGGATACGTGCAGCGAGTACGGTATAACTATATTCGAGTTCTTCAAAAATGGTATCGTCGGGCGTGAAGGTGACGAAAGTACCTCGTATATCGGTGTCACCAATCGTCTCTACATCCTTCTGTGGTTTGCCTTGATTATATTCTTGTACATATATTTTTCCTTCGCGGTGAACTTCCGCTTTGAGGTGCTTGGAAAGTGCATTCACACACGACACTCCTACTCCATGCAAACCACCGGATACTTTGTAAGTGTCTTTATCAAATTTACCTCCTGCGTGTAGCACTGTCATGACGACCTCCAAAGCCGATTTTTTCAACTTGGCATGTTGTCCTACGGGAATACCGCGTCCGTTATCTTTTACGGTAATGGAATTGTCGGGGTGAATAATGGTTTCGATGTGTGTACAATGTCCGGCAAGATGCTCATCAATGGAGTTGTCAATGACCTCATATACAAGGTGATGTAGTCCTTTGGTATCGGTGCTGCCGATGTACATTCCGGGGCGTTTTCGCACCGCTTCCAAACCTTCTAATGCTTGTATATTATCAGCATCATAATTCGCATTATTTGGGGTCGGAACTTGATTGTTTTTATCTTCACTCATAAGACCGCGAAGATACGTATTTTTATACAATTTTCATAGGAAAATCAGGGCATATTCAGAAAAGTGCTTGATGTTTTTTGACCTTTGTTAGATTAATCTAAAATGTAAAATAATAAATGTAAAATATAAAAGTTGTACAAGGTAAAAAAATGATAATTTTTTATTTATTTAATTGGTTTTCAAATTATTAAAAATATTTTATTCACATATCTTTATTATATCATGTTCGATTTTTATTTAATATAATTGGCATATTGCTCTTGAATTTGGGCTAAAACTCGTCAGACATTTAAACATTGCTGGAAAAATATGACATGATCGGTGAATTTTGAAAATGTCTGACGAGTTTTAGCCCAAATTCGGAGAAAAGGTTTGAAAAACCTTTAACTCGCGTATATTCGAACCAACGTGAATGCTCCCTTATGGTCGTGGGCAGCTAAAGACAGCCCGTACTAACTACAATTATATTTTGTGATTTTAATGATTTAAAAAATAAAATTCATTATCCACAGGTTTATTCATAATTGGGGAAAATCTTTTTGCCGTATTTAAGCATCGTATTGAATAAATTTATACATTTGCTGTCTTGTTTGCTAAAAAGAGACTTTTGAAAGTATATCCGACACTTCGAGAAATTCAGGCTGATTTGCTGACCGGCAAACAAACTGTAAGCGGCATGGTTGAACAATATCTAAGTCATATTGATTCGACGAATGACCTTAATATATATGTGGAGGTGTATGCTGACGAGGCGCGACAAAAAGCGGCTGAATTAGACCAAAAAATCAATACTGCACCCGATAGTCTCGGCAAATTATTTGGTATGGTCACGTCGATTAAGGATGTGATTTGTCAGGAAGGGCATGGCGTGACGGCTGCTTCAAAGATTTTGGAGGGCTTTACTTCGCTGTATTCTGCAACGGCGGTGGAGCGAATGCTTGCTGAAGATGTTATTATCATCGGACGTACCAATTGCGACCAGTTTGCTATGGGTTCGACCAACGAAAATTCGGTATATGGACCTACGCTTAATGCTGCTGACCCTGAGAAAGTTCCCGGCGGTTCGTCGGGTGGTGCGGCGGTGTCAGTGCAGGCAGATACTTGTCTGACGGCACTGGGTTCGGATACGGGCGGTTCGGTGCGTCAGCCGGCTGCTTTTTGCGGTGTGCTGGGCTTTAAACCGACTTATGGGCGTATTTCGCGTTATGGTTTGTTGGCTTATGCTTCTTCTTTTGACCAGATTGGTATTTTGGGTAGGAATATTGAGGATATTGCGTGTCTATTGGAAGTGATGGCGGGCGAGGATAAGATGGATAGTACATCGAGCCGACGGGCAGTTGACAATTATGAAGATTTTTTAAAAAATAATTTTAATAAAAAAGTAAAAATCGCTTACTTTGATACGGCGGTTGAACATAAAAGTATTGACGCTGATATTCGCCAACAGACGCTGAATTTTATTGACCAACTGAAAGCGGACGGTCATACGGTAGAAGCGGTGGATTTTGCGTATTTGGATTATATCATTCCGGCATATTATGTGCTGACAACGGCGGAAGCCTCCTCAAATCTGTCACGCTACGATGGCATACGTTATGGCTATCGTCATCCCGATGCGAAAAGTTTGCAGGAGACTTATGAGAAGTCGCGCACCGAAGGATTTAGTAAGGAAGTGAAGCGGCGGATCATGCTCGGTACTTTTGTTTTGAGTGCCGGATATTATGATGCTTACTACGCCAAAGCACAAAAAGTACGGCGATTGATACAGGATAAAACGCTGGAAATACTGGACGAATACGATTTTATTTTGATGCCGACCAGCCCCTCCCCTGCCTTTGATTTGGGTGAAAAAACAAGCGACCCCGTAGAAATGTATTTAGCCGATATTTATACGGTACAGGCTAATATGGCGGGTATTCCGGCGATTAATATACCGCTTGGTACACACCAAAACGGTATGCCTGTTGGCATTCAGTTGATGGCAAAACACTTCAAAGAAGCTGATTTATTGGCTTATGCCAATTATGTTTTAAAAAATATCATATAACGTAAAACATTTTATACGACAAATCGTATAAGGTGTGGAAATATTATGTAGAGAGACGTGATGAATCGCGTTTTTATATGATATTAAATTATTCACTACAATACAATTTCATGAAATTGAAGACGATATTAACAGGGTTTCTTATACTGTGTCTTACCGCATTATGCTTACTCGTACCGACCAATTTCGACGTACACGCACGAAATGTCAACGGTATTAATATGTCTAAAATCTCCGGTACCGGAGTCAATTATATTGAATTTGCCCCACCTACTTATACCGACCAAGAATATAAAGAGCGAGTGATGGCTATCCCCCAAGCGGAAATGCTGAGTTTTACGTACAATAGCCATGTCAGAAGCGGTATTGAAGCCTACACCGTCATACATCGAAATACTGCCGAGAGTGTACTTGGTTTGAAAGAGATTTATTTCCCGATGTTTGAAGAAGCCCTTGCACGACATGGTGTACCCAAAGGACTTCGTTACCTTGCCATCATCGAATCGGCACTCAAGCCGACTGCCAAATCTCCGGCAGGTGCGGCGGGTTTGTGGCAATTCATTTCCTCTACGGGCAAAGAAAATGGTTTACGTATCAATTCGGAGGTGGATGAACGCCTTGACCCACGTTTGTCGAGTGAGGCAGCGGCGCGTTTTTTGGCAAGATTGCATAAGAAATTCGGTAATTGGCTGCTCGTCATTGCTGCCTATAATTGCGGACCAACGCGAGTGAGCAATGCGATTAAAAAAGCAGGTAGCCGCGATATTTGGAAATTGTACAAATATCTGCCCAAAGAAACACGCGGATATGTGCCACTATTTATAGGCTCGGCTTATTTGGTCAATTATTATCATTTTCACCAACTCAATCCGGTCTATCCCGAAGCTGCCTATTACGATGTAGAAACAACTACCGTTTATGATAAAATGAGTTTTAAAAGCATCAGCGAATTGAGTGGTACGCCGATGTATCAGGTCGAATACCTCAACCCAAGTTTTAAGAAAAAATACATTCCTGCATATAGAAAAGGATATACACTTGTACTTCCGAAATTAGGTATGGCTACATGGCGAGGCGATTATAGTGCAGCACCGCCCGTTGTGGCTTCCACTTATACGCCACCTCCTGCCAAAACCTACGTGCCGCCCGCAGCTACACAAAATACCTATACCAGAGTGGTTTCTCCACCACCTACGCCCGTTGTGACAGAAGATGTGGTGGTCTCGAAACCAAGACCCGTGGTGGTCAAAAAGAAAAAGAAGAAGAAGAAAAAGAAAAAAGTCAAATACGTCAACGACCGTAAAGAAAAACCCGTTGGAGAGCGTGAAACCGTCAAAATCAAAGTAGGTGGCGAGGAAAAAGAAGTCGTCATTTATGAAATGAAACGCGGTGACAACCTTTCTATGATTGCTTCAAAATATCCGGGTGTTACGGTAAAAGACATTATACGACTCAATAATATTAAAGACTATCGCAAACTCAGACGCGGTACGCGACTTTACATCGGCTCGTGAATATCGAATATCGAGGTATGTTTAGATTTGCCGTAAAAGTAATTGACACTTTTTCACGCAGAGAACGCAGAGTTCGCAGAGGGATGCTACATTAAACTTCCGCGAACTCTGCGTTCTCTGCATGATTACTCCATTTGGAAAGTTTACTACATTTCAAGAAAGTGTCAACCATATTTCTAAACATGCCAATATCGAACAAGGAATATCGAATGTAGAAGTTTTTTTTGTATAAAAATTATAAATTATAATTTTAATATGATACGCTAGACTTCGATATTCAAAAAGATGTATTGAGTTTCAAATCCCAAAATTCAATGAGCCACTAATGCCCCATTACCACCTTAGATTTAATCTAAATAAGCCTATCTGTCTTTTAGATTACATAAATAAAAAATACCTGCCGTATCTTTGTGAGACTATTATACGTTAATAAGTAGGGTGCTGATTCATTAAACACTTAATTTTCAGCATATTACCTATATTTCGCTAATCACTACAGGTTTTGAGAAATTACAGAATACTAACGGTCACACACAAAACGACGAATACGGACGATATTGCCGGGTTCATCATTCCTACGGATGATAAAACCATTCTTATGGAACGTCTTGCCGAACTCCGTGAACAATATGGTCTGCATGAGTTGATGTACTTGGCTACCTGCAATCGTGTCCTGTTTTTTTTCGTCAGTCATACTACTCCTGACAGCGATTTTATTACCACCTTTTTCCAATCCATCAATCCGGCTTTAAGCACTGCCAATACCGATACGATTTCCGAAAAAGTCTTGTACTTTGAAGGGCAGGAAGCTATCCGCCATTTGTACGAAATTGCGGCTTCTGTGGATTCTATGGTTGTTGGTGAACGTGAGATTTTCAGACAATTGCGTGAAGCCTACGAAGCGTGTCGTGCTGCCAAACTTACGGGTGATAATATTCGCATTGCTATGCGTACCGTTGTGGAAGTGGCAAAGGAGGTGTATGCCACGACTCGCATTGGCGAAAAACCCGTCTCTGTGGTGTCTTTGGCTTTCCGCAAATTGCAGGCACAAATTGACTTATCCGAATCGCGTTTTCTCATTGTGGGTGCAGGCAAAACGAACACATTATTTGCCAAATTTATGTTGAAACATGGTTATAAAGATGCCAGTGTTTTCAACCGCAGCCTTGCCAATGCCCAATTACTCGCCAACGAACTCAAAGCAACCGCTTTTACACTCGCTGATTTGGAAAATTACGACTCCGGTTTTGATGTTATGGTCGTGTGTACGGCGGCAATTGAGCCGATTGTCACGAAAGCAATTTATCAAAAAATAAATGAAAATAAAGAGCGAAAAATTATTATTGATTTATCGCTTCCGCGAAATGTGAGCGATGATGTGGTCGAAAATTTTGACATCGAATATATTGATATTGAGAAACTCCGCCAATTGGCAAAACAGAACATGGCATTCAGGCTCAATGAAGTAGAAAAAGCCAAGAAACTTATCGACAAGCGGGTGGATGAATTTAAAATGCGTTTTCGTCAGCGTCAGATTGAGCGTGCTATGAGTGATGTGCCTACCCAAATCAAATCTATTAAGGCACACGCTATGGACAGCGTCTTCAAGAATGAACTCGACAAACTCAACCCCGAAGCCCGCGAACTCGTAGAACGCATGATGGACTATATGGAAAAACGTTGCATCGGTATTCCTATGGTCGCCGTCAAAGATGCCTATCGAAAATTGCATAAGAGAGTAGAGAGTGACGAGTAGAGAGTAGTGAGTAGTGAGTACAAAATGCTGTAATGCGATAATGCTGAAATGCGATAATGAAATTCACCTTATTACAACATTATCGCATTTGAACATTATTGCATTATTCACTCATTCAATTATCCATTCCGTAGTGTTTTGTAAAGAAAAAATACCTTGTCCGTTTTCTACATTGGTATGTACAATGACGGGTTCGGCAAAGGGATTGTCTTGTGCAATAGTGTAGGCAATGAGTGTTTTTGCAAAAAGGTATTTATCGCGTGTAATGGCATTCACCTCCACTTTAAGCTCATATTTTGTAGTGTCTCTTTTATTAGATAATAATTCGATGTGATAGGTCTCTCCGTCAAAAGCATCATCTTTTAAATACTGACTTTCCTCAACTTTTTCCATATAAGGCGTATAGCTCTTTACATAGTCATACCATGATGAATTTGGGTCGGATTTATAAGTTACACGTAGTTTAAATTCATAATAATTATCAATTCCACCTTCGTCTTGCAATGCAATTTTATAAATATCCTGCTCCTTACCCTCAATCATAATATTGCTGCCATTGGTATACTCACTAATTCAAAAACAGGCTCATTGGGTATCGTTTGAGTGGCAGATATGGATTCAAAGCCTTCCGCATCAACGGTGATTTTATACCTTTTTCCGGCTTGTAGCGGCTCATTGAGGAGGTATTGATATTGATAATTATTCCCCAAATCTTCAAATGTGGCAAATAGCACATCATCCTCGTACAATTGAATGCTTGCTCCACCGATACCCTCAATTTCCACACTATCTATTATCGAACTGCTTTTTGTTAATATGCCCTCTATTTTAGCATTATCCTGATAACAACACGATATAGTAATTTCCGGCTCGTAATCAGGAAGTTCTATATCTGCCACCTGTTCGCAAGATATTATTAGAACCAATATTGAAAGATATATTAAGTGCTTCATTTTTGATAATGTTAGAATGGGTTAATGCGATAATGCTGAAATATGATAATGTTGCAATAACGTGAATTTCATTATCGCATTTTGAACATTATCGCATTAAAGCATTACTAACATTATCGCATTATTTTCTCATTAATCAATAATCACTTCCGTACTGTTTTCGATAGAAAAAATACCTTGTCCGTTTTCTACATTAGTATGTACAATGACGGGTTCGGCGAATGGATTGCCTTGTGCATTGAAGTAGGCTTGCATAGATTTTGAAAAGAAGTATTTGTCGCGGGAAATCATGTTGACCTCTATTTTAATATCCACATAGGATGTATCTTGGGGCCACATCAATAATTCAACATTATATGTACTCGCATCAAACAAATCATCTTTGAGAAGTAGTGACCCTCTGTTACCTTCTTCCACTCCCGGTGTGAAACTTTCTGTCCATCCTTTCCCCCACTCCCCGTATCCCCAACCATTCGGGTATGTGTTTTTGATAAAGACATTAAATTCAAAATAATTATCCTGATTGGGTATATCCTGTACAATAATATCAAAGGCATCCATAACATAGCCCTCAAGTCCGGGTCGGCTCATGGGGTCATAGCTTACACTCAAAATGTCGGGCGGCGGAAGCAATTGTTGTACAGCAGATGCCGATTCATATCCGGGAGCTTCAGCGGTCATTTTATAAGTCTTTCCAATTTCCAAAGATTCGGAAAGTTCCAATAAATACAACCTTGTAATCCTGTCAATCTCACTTTCTCCAAATGTGGGGTTTCCTAATGAATCAACTCCCAAAAAAGAGGTATAATAAGTCGTATCAAAACCCACTTCAAAATCTCCCAACAACACGTCATCTTCATACAATTTGATACTGGCATCCCATACATCATCTGGATTTTCAAGACTTGTAATCGAAAGGCTTTTGGTCAAAAAAGCGGTCACTTTTGTATCACCTGCCTCATAAAAAGAGGACAAGACCAACTGCGAATCATGCTCAGGAAGTTCAATCTCTACGACTTGTTCGCAGGCTATTATAAATATGATTAAAATGAATGGTATATATTTCATGAATATTGGTTGATAGTTCATGGTTCATAGTTCATAGTCGATAGACTAACGTGAAGCAAAATTCGTGTTTACTTATCGACTATGAACTATGAACTACTAACCATGAACTGATTAGAATTCAAATCCCCAACTGAATGAAGGAATGATGGTAAAAATACTGAGTTGTTTAAACTTTTGTCGTCTGACAATTTCTCCTGTCAATTCATCATAAGTATAATCATTGTCAGTATAAATAAAAAACGGATTTTTGCGGTTGTAAAAGTTGTATGCGCCAATGGTGAATTTGCGTTTGTAGCGTTTTTTCTGTTTGATAAAATCCACGCCAATATCCAAGCGGTGGTAAGCGTCCATACGGAAAGCATTTTTATCTGAAGGGCGTTCTATGGTGATCTCGTTATAGCCATTGCTGTAATTGCTTGGCAGATACACCTCCGAGCGCGAGACAGGTAGCGTAATGGCATTCCCCGTACCATAGACCCACGTAGCAGAAGCAGAAATACGGTCACTAAAATCGTGAATCACGACAGCCGAAATATCGTGCCGACGGTCGTATTTGAACGGATATACTCTGCCGCCATTGATGTTTTCAAATTGGCGGTCGGTCCATGAAAGCGTATAACCGAGCCAACCCGTTGTCTGTCCTTTTTTCTTTTGTACAAAAAACTCCGCACCATAAGATTCGCCTTCGCCCTGTTCTATTTTATCCTGCCAATCGCCGAAGTCAATAAAACTCGCGCCTTCTTTATACGAAACCAAGTTTGTCATTTTTTTATAATAGCCCTCCACGCTAAATTCAAATTTATCATTAAAGGTCTTGGCTACCCCCAAGGCGGTTTGCCACGAAAATTCAGGTGCAACGCGGGCTGTTGAAGGCAGCCAAAGGTCGGTAGGTAAGCCGATACCTTCATTGGTGAGCAGGTGAAGATACTGCGTCATGGTAGCATAAGAGGCTTTTATCGCCACATCGCGGGGCAGCAAATATCGCAAGCCCACACGCGGCTGTACCGACCAGTAGGTCTCATTTTCCACCACAAAAGCCGAACCATGTACACCTATATTTGCCTTAAAATTTTGACCAATCGTAATCTCATCTTCCAAGTAGGCAGTATAATCCATCGAGGTCGTATTGGTAGAACCAATGAGCGTATCCAGTGAAAATTCCTGCCCTTCCTCTATCTTAAAATTCAATGCGCCGGGCTTAAAAGTATGATGCGTAGCACTTGTTCCAAAGCGAATGTGATTAGAAGGATTGGGCAGATAATCGAAATCAATTTTAGCAGCAAAATCCTCTATGCCCGATAAATATTTGGCAGCATAATTGGCTTCATACACCACATCACCGTTTAGTCTTTCTTCCTCGCTCGCCTCCACGCCCGTATCCAGATTGTAGCGGCTGTATGTAGCGGTCACATTACTGAATAACTTATTGCTAAACAAGTGATTATACCGTAAAGCGGAGGTAATATTGCCCCAATCCAGGCTCGACCTTATACCATAGGTCGATTCATAACTCTGTCCACCAAACACGCCATCGTCACCTTCATCCACCTTCACAAAAAAGCGGTCATCACCCGTATATACGCTTGCGTACAATCGGTCATTTTCACTAAATTTATGATTGATTTTTGCATTAACATCATAAAAATAATAACCAAAACCAAAATCCACGCCTTCCTGTGCTGCGGATGCAGCTTGGATAAATGGTTTTGCCAATAAATCCAAATACGTCCGCCTACCCGAAACGATAAACGAAGTCCGGTCTTTCCAAATCGGACCTTCCAGTGTCAGCCGCGAAGAAATCAGTCCGATACTACCCGTACCTTTAAATTCCTTCATATTACCTTCCTTCATATTAATCTCCAATACAGACGACAAACGCCCTCCGAAACGCGCCGGAAAACCACCTTTCGTAAGTGTCACATTCTTTATCGCATCTGCATTAAACACCGAGAAAAAACCAAAGAGGTGAGAGACATTATAAACGGGTACACCATCCAACAAAATCAGGTTTTGGTCGGGGCTGCCGCCGCGTACATACAAGCCACTCGTTCCTTCACCGCCCGACTGCACACCGGGCAGCAACTGCAAGGATTTGAGTATATCCACCTCTCCAAGCAAGGCAGGCAATTTTTTGATTTGCTGCACAGGAACAGACATCTGACTCATCTGCGTTTTTTGCTCTACGCGGTCATATTTCTCAGCAGTCACGACCACCTCCTCAAGTGCCGCACCCGTACCCAATGTGAAATTCATCGTCACATCTTTATCCAGATAAATCCGGTAATATTTCGTCTCATAGCCCACATAAGATACCGCCAGATAGACCGAATCTTTTGGCAATGTCAGGCTATAAAAACCAAAGGTGTTGGCAGTCGTGCCTTTGCTTTTTATGGGGTCAAAAACATTAGCGGCAATGAGTTTTTCGCCCGTTTCGGCATCCTCCACATAGCCGCTGATGGTATATCGCTCCTCCTGTGCATCTGCATTAATAGTGCAAAACCACAGCAAAGCAAAAAGAACATAGTGTAAGTTTTTCATTTTGGTAAAATATTGGTTATCAGTAAAATATTAAGGTTTAAATAATTTTATTTAAATAATTTATTTTTTTATTTTAAAAAACGCTTACGCTAATTTTTCCTCTTTATACGCACACACTTATGCTTTTGTTGGGCGTATGGGTATTATAGCTATATTTACATATTAATGATATTTTTAAATTTCTATTTGTTGCTTGCAGGTACTTTATCAGGGTACTTTACCCACTCGCTAAATAAGTGGAAAACATCGACATGTTTATCGAAGTAGTTGACACTTTTTCACGCAGAGGGCGCAGAGTTCGCAGAGGGCTAATCATACAATCTCTGCGAACTCTGCGTTCTCTGCGTGATTACTCAATTTGAAGAGTCTATTACAATTCAAAAAACTATCAACTACTTTTATACTTTAGATGAACTTGTCAAAACATCGAATATTTCGTCGCCCCCTTCACCGTCAGTCGTTTGCCGTTTGTCCTTCACCGTTAGCCGTCCACCGTTCATACACATTAGCAAAAACCAACCCTATCAAACTTCCCAATACCGCCCCTGTTATCACATCCATCGGATAATGCACGCCCACATACACCTGTCCGTAGGCGATAGACGCTGCCCAAGTCAGCAATGCCCAACGTATCCATTTTTTCCGAAATACACCAAACACTAAAGACAGAAACACAGCCAATGCAAAATGATTGGTCGCATGGGAGGAAGTGAAACTATATCCACCACCACAGCGCACCAACTCCCGCACCTCAAAGCGCAAACCGACATCATTGCAAGGGCGCACTCTTTGAACGATTGGCTTCATCAATTTGCTGCTTGCCATGTCCGCCACACTTATCGTTGCCACTGCAAATAAGATGACCACCAGACCGCGTTTGTGCCAATTAATTAATAAAAAAGAAGCAATAAATATATACAAAGGCATCCAAACGTATTTGCTTCTCCAATAAGGCATTATGGCATCAAAAAACGCATTGTGCCACTGTCCGTTGAGCATACTGAAAAGCCATTGATCGTATTGGATAATGTCCATTTAAAAAGTGTTGAAGTGTTGAGGTATTGAGGTATTGAGGTGTTGAAGTATTGTAGAAAAAAAATTTTGCGTAGCAAAAATATGCACTTCAACACTTCCGCACTTCAACACTTGAGAATTAATCTCGGCGAGTGTTGTTTATTGAAATCATTGAGTTGATAATCTCCGAAAGTTTCTTTTACAGTCAGTCCGGCTTGGTGGAAAAGGCGGGTCAATTCCTTGTATGTAAAAGCACGGACTTTTTCTTGGTGTTGGTGTTGTTTGCCTTCCGCCTCGAATGTTATGGTTTTAACTATATATCCATTGGTGATATTGCGTTGAATATGGAATTTAACATCTGACAGTTCCTTGACCTCTTCTGCCACGAGGCGGTCAGCAACATATTGTACATTCAAAAAATCCATTACAAAAACGCCATTGGACTTCAGCGATTTAGCAACATTTTTCAAGACCCTCAAATCATCTTTTTCATCATCAAAATACCCGAAACTCGTGAATAAATTAAAGACATAATCAAAGTAATTTATCCGAAAACCATCCCGCATATCGTGTTGAAAAAATGACAGATGCTCGTGTTCAGATTCACGTGCTGCATTGATGCTTTGCTCCGACAAATCTGTACCCGTCACATCAAAGCCTTTCTTGGCAAGGTAAATCGAATGTCGTCCCTTGCCACAAGCCAAATCCCAAATTGTAGCCTGTGGCGGCACGTTGAGGTGTCTGACCAAATTATCCATAAACATACTCGCTTCTGCATAATCCCGATGCTGATACAAGATGTGGTAATACTTGGAGTCAAACCATTCTGCAAACCAATTTTTCATTGTGTGTTGGTGTTGTGGTGTCGTGGTGTCGTCGTGTTGTAGATTCGTCAACCACGACACTACAACACCACGACACAATAAAAAAAGCAATGTATAAATTTTCTGCAAAAAAACTTAGGCATTTCTTTACAAACAATAAAAACTCCCTTATCTTTGCAGCGGAGAAATGGCAGAGTGGTCGAATGCACCGGTCTTGAAAACCGGCGTACCGCGAGGTACCGGGGGTTCGAATCCCTCTTTCTCCGCACTCACAAAGTCATTTGATTCTTTTAGAGTCAAATGGCTTTTTTTGTTACTGACATTATACCTCGCCCACCTTTCTTTTCCTATCTGTTTCTATGTTTTTGTCCTGTTTTACTAAACTTAAATAATTGAATATCAATTAAATAAGTCATTATTCATATCTATATTCAGTTCATTTTAAAATTTTAAAAAAGTTAAAAAAATAATTATTTTAAAAATAATTATGTAGATATTGAAATAATTTTTACATTTGACTTTAGTTATTATACACCTGTACGAATTTAATTAAAAAATAATAACTATTTTTTAATATTAAATTCATTAAAAGTGCTTCTTAATATTGAAGCCAACAGAAATACAAAGAAGTTTAGCTGCAACTTTCCTTCAAACATCCGTTTTCCACACATTTCTACTTTGTGGCTGTTCTTCATTTATCTCATTAAATGATTCATATTCTCTACAAGCACGTATGAATCCAAAAACTATTTTTACTATGAAAAACCTGATTTTACTAATCTTTTTGATGACAATAAGTATCTGTTCAAAAGCAACTATTGTTATCCCACCTGCAAATTTAGCTGAGGTAGCTTACAACTCCGACCTTGTGATTTATGCCAAAGCGGAATCTCACCAAAACGGGAATGTCTATATCAATAATTTCAGAGTGCTTGAAGTCATCAAGGGAAATGTGAGCAAGGACGATATTGTTGCGGTAGAAGAATACAGCGGCGGTCAGCTTAACGGTATGCGTACCGTCATTTCCGGTGATGTAGATTTCAAACTGGGCTATAATTATATTCTTTTTCTTTCTCAAGTGGGTACGGGAAATTACAAAACCCGTCAGTTGTCTATGGGTGTTTTTGAAGAAGGAAAATTGGACAAGCAAAACGTCATCGGACGTACAGGTGATATTTTAGATATTGCCCTTGCCGGAGGTACACTATACAATTACAGTGAATTGACAGGTTTGTATCGAACAAGCGATTTTGTCAATCATTTGAGGGCAGTGATGAACGGTGCGTCTGATTGGAACTACCTTGATGCAGGTTTTGTAGTATATGACAATACAGGCCAGAGCGATGGTAATAATTTTGTGCCACAGGGACAATTGAAATCCGTTGCTCCATGTCCCAATGAAGCCCCTTGTCATTGTACCACTTTATTCGGACCTCCGGGAGCCAGCCAAACTAAGTATGAAGATAATAACTGGACGGTATGTGTGGCAGGCGGCGCACAAGATGACCCGACAACAAGCACAGAGATTGCCGATTTGCAGACTGCCATTGGAGCTATGAATGGTATGACGGGCATCAATATCTCTTATACCGGAGTGGATGCAGCCGCTACACCTATTACATGCGGACCTTGCCTGGGCGGAGGCATAACGGGAGCAGCGTGCGATGCTTTCAATTTTGCGGCAGGTAGTTGTAATAAAATGTACGTCTTTTTTGACGACCCTTGTATGCAAATTCCCGATGTAAACCCCGCGAACTGTTCAGGTACATTGGGCATTGGCGGTCACTTTGCAAGCGGTACGCATGTAGATGAATGTGGAGATACCTGGCAAACAGCTTGTGTACCTTATTTTGTGATGAATAATTTTGGTGTTTGTGCGCCGAGTACCGTTAATCAAAATGATTATATCGCGGTTTTGATACACGAAATGTTGCACGCCGTAGGTGTAGGACATCATTACGACGCTTCAGCTTTTACTACAACAGATGCTGCCAATAATACTTGTGGTGCTGCGGGTGCCAATAATCCTGCAAATGCACCAACAGGTACAATTTCGCATGACGGAAATGAATGTTCGGGTATTATGAACCCTGTTATTTGTAATAGCCCTTCACCTACAGCTCCGGATTTTTCAATTACAGCATTGGACAATTCCTGTACTGATTGGATGTATAATATTACTGCTGATGCCGCATGTACAGTGGATGCAGGCGAACCCACTCCTGCAACAGCCGATGTATGTGATACTGATTTGGCTGCTGTAGATGTGACTACTGTTTTTGCAGACCCGGGTGTTCCGGGTACGCCTTCTTTAAATCAAAATTACGTTATTGTTGACCCTACGAGTACCCCACCCAATGATATTATTACGGTTTCTAACACTGCTGTACTGGATTTGACAGGACTGGCTGTCGGTGACCAAGCCTGTGTTACCTCCGTAGCTTATACCCAAGAGACACTGGATATTGTTACTGCGTTTTTGGATGCCCAATTAGCAACCATTTGTGTTCCTGTAGTTGGTACTCCTTGTGCTTCCGATCTTATCGGACCTTTTGGCACACTTGATTTATCCGGTTTCCTAAATGGACTAAATGGTGCCTTTGAAACTGTTGGTTTCAACTTCACCTCTGATGATATTGCTCTTTGGTGTGCCAATCAGGAAATTACCATACCTTTATCAGCTTTAGGAGTTGGTCTAAGTGATTTTGTGGTAGATTTAACAACAATACCCGGTTTAGAACCTGATGGTTTCTGTTGTGATTTTTCTACCGACACTCATTGTCTGACAGTGATTTCTTGCGGAGCATGCCTTATAGAAAATGTAACAAGTACAGATGCCATGTGCAATGGCGATAATGCTGAATATGAAATTTGCTTTGATGTAACGGAGGGTAGTGGTGATTATAATATTGTAGATACAGATGCCGGAAATGCCGTACTCTTCAATCAAGCCGGTTTGCCTACCGATACCGACCCCGCAATTATGGGTGACGAAGTGTGCATCACAGTCACCATCGCAGGACCTACTATGGCTGCCGTTCTGAATGTAGATGTGGTGGACAATACAGATGCCATGTGTATAGGCGGAATGCCCGTTGGGGTAGCTGTACCGGCTTGTCCGGCAACAGCTTGCGAAGCCGCAGCACCCGTAGTCAGCAATGACGGTGGTGACTGCCCTGCCGACGGTGACGGTAGCGGTGATAATACGCCATTTGTATTTATGGAAGACGGTACGGGCAATATGAATGCACCCTACATCACCGAATACATTGTGCTTGACGGCGCAACGGGAAATATCGTAGGCGTATTCACAACGCTTGCAGATGCCGAAGCAGCCGCCAATACCGAAGCCACTACCAATGGCGATGCCTGCATTCAAGCCATTAATCACAACCAAACGGAATTTATGACCATATCCGGTGAACTGACCGGATGCATCATTGCATCAATACCACAAAGTACCCTCACAGATTTATGGGGATTGATACAAGTTGCCGCTCCCGGCACTACCGCCACAATAGCAGATATTGAAGGCTACATTGCCAATGGTGCAGGTGGTATAGTAGATTTAACTCCGCTTGGCGGTCCGCCAGACTGTGCCGTTTCGCCTTTCTGTTACGTAATTGGTAATGAGGATTGTGTGACGGCTGCTGCCTGTTGTCCTGTCATTACTATGGTAGATATGCCTGCGGACGGATGTAGTGCCACCACACAAACCATCTGTGTGACTTACGACCAAGACCCGACCGGAGTTGTTATGGCAGATATTAATGGCGTCATGGGTACAATTACAGGAAATCAAATTTGTTATGATATTCCGTTAGAAAATACAACCTGTGAGGCAATCATGTTCGATATTATCCACAACGCGACTTGTGTTGACGATGGTTCGGATATTTTATTGACCGACGGTACAAATACCAATGGTCTCAATCTCGGACCGGTTATGGTATTTCCCGTTTATCAAGTCACGAATCCTGCCGATGATACAGGCACTTGTGGTGCTTTCACCGTCAATTTGATGTCTAGTAATCTTGATGGTACACCTAATACGATGTGTCAGACTGCCACACTTAACTGCATGGCAGATGGCGATATGTTTACCATTGATTATACGGCTGCTCCCGACCCTGTTACCAATCCGATACCAATGCAGATTACCGATGCCGATATATTGGCTTGTTCAGGTACATTATCTCTAAGTTCGGGAACTTGTGCTATGTGTCCTACGACTTGCGATCCGTCTATTGCCACCTTTATTGCACCGCCTGTTGTGATTGCATCCGAAAGTGAATGTCCTGATGGAATGAATTTATCAGGCGGTATGTTGGGTGCTGCTGTGGGTTGTCCTGCCGGTTCTATGGTACAATATTCCGTTGACGGCGGACCTTTCAGCACAAGTGTACCGATGTACAACCAAACGACTTCCGAAACAATTACGACACAATGCGTATGCACTGTCGATGCGGATGTGGTGAGTATGTCCACCGATGTAACAACCACACCGGGTGCATGTGTATGTGAGATACAAGCCATGATAGTAGATGAATCTTGTAATGATGGTGGAGATGATGACCCCTCCAATGATATGATTACCTTCACAGTTGCTATCATTGATAATGGAAATGGCAGTGCCACAGGTTGGATGGATGACCAAGTTGCTGCACCACAATCTGACATCTACGGAAACACTGCAACTTATACATTAATGCCAAATAGTAGTCTTATGATTACTTATACAGATGCCAGCGACCCTGATTGCATGACTTCCATTACACTGGTTGCCACAGATTGTGAAACGAGTGAAAATATCCCAACCGTAGGGGAATGGGGGTTAATCATACTTGCTTTACTGATGTCTATTGTAGCCGTAATCGGAATCAAACAACGTGAAAGAGAATTGGCATAGCATTATAGCTTCTACTGAAATAAGGCTATTTTTAAATTAATTTTTAACAATAAATATATTATAAAATAATTTTAATTGATTAAAAAACGGCTATATTTCAGTGCGACCATTATAATAATGACTAATGTATTTTAAAATATTTATAAAAATTAAATTAATATTTTTTTAATAAAATGAAAGTATTATAATTTAAAATTATTTTTTATAAAAATTTAAATCATATCAAAAACACCTGTCCGGTTTTGTCGGTCAGGTGTTTTTTTTTATTTTTGAGAAAAAGTAAATATGGTAAATGTATCTACTGCTCAATCGGAAAAAGATTTGAGAGAAATTATCGCCTTGCAAACTATTAATTTACCGAAAAATATTAGCGCAGAGGAGGCTGAAAGTCAGGGTTTTGTCACCGTAGTTCACGATTTTGATATATTGAAAAGAATGAATGATGATGCAGCCCATATTATCGCCAAATCAGCGGATAAAGTGGTGGGATACTGTCTTGCTATGACCAAAAAATTTAAAGATGACATACCTGTACTTATTCCGATGTTTGATAAAATGGACGAACAGACCTATCAAGGCAAATTCATCAGGGATTATCATTATATTATTTGCGGGCAAGTCTGTGTAGCGAAAGAAGCAAGAGGGCGAGGTGTCTTTGATAAATTGTATCGTCATTATCAGAAGGTCTATGCTTCGACTTATGACCTTATTCTTACTGAAATTGCTATCCGCAATCAACGCTCTATACGCGCACATTATCGTGTGGGTTTTGAGACCTTACTTCGCTATCATGCACCCGATGGTGAAGCATGGGAAATTGTGATTTGGGATTGGCAGAAAACCAAACGAGTATAAATCTGTTACTATATAGGACGTGGAAGGAAAACAGACAAGCACAGAATATTAAAAAAATCAATTCGCTCATCTATACTATAAGGTGAAAATCGTTATTGTAATGTAAAATCCCGTCATTCGTCGGGACAAGTTGTAAAATAATAAATGTAAAATGTAAAAGTGTATAACGTGAATGTTTTTTAACAATAATTTGATTTTCAAATTTT
>CALIZI010000059.1 GCA_938028705.1 uncultured Saprospiraceae bacterium
ATTTTTACAAAAAATAATTAATTACATGTTTTATTTCATTAATAAAACTTATGTAATTGATTATCAATAAGTTACAGTTTAAACCGAATTTCCCAATTTCCTAATTCCCATTTTGTCCAAAGTCCAATTTTACACAAAATATAATAAACCCGTTTGGTAAACTTTTCAAGTTTGCTAAACGTGGGCAGAGTACTAAAGTTTGTAACTAGCTAAATGTCAGTACATTGCTTCTGCGATAGCTATCGGAGACCAAACTTTTTGAAGTTTAGCAAACGGAGTATTTAAATTTTGTTTTGATTTTTAAAATCAGATTCCAAAAGTGCCAAAACTTTTATTATTTAGATGAACTTATCGATTGTTTCAATAAAAATATAGAGCTATATAACAATCGAACAAGGAAACAATAAAGGCGGGAAAAAGAAAAAAGGTTTGAGTAATGTATCACTCAAACCTTTTTTTTACTTTCATACGCATACTTGGCGTTGGCTGTATTCCAAGATGTTTTGGAGTGTTTTTTTAGGTGGATAAAGCCTAAACTTGGGTAACTGACGCTCGGCAGCTAAGAGCAGGTCGTACTGCTCTTTTAAAGCACTGTCTTCTTGTATCATTTCTTCTATAAAGAAGTTTGCCGCATCAGATATTTCGCCGTAGATGTATTGTATGAGAAGTTTTTGCGTAAATTTTTTATCCATGTAGCTATGTTTAAATGATGTGCGGCTATTTGTTCATGGTTGTTAGTTCATAGTTTTTTACAACTTACTGAACTATTAGAATTAACAAACTTAGACGAGTAGCCTGATGTACATGTTTAATATTAATAATTTATTATTTAGTAATAAATAGTTATTTATTGGATTAAACATGCGTGTTGAATTTATCGTTATAAGAACAATAAATCTTTAGTGTTTATTGTATCAGCTTCAGATTTTTTTCGTATTGCATAGCTTATTTCGTAAGATTTTCAAGCAATTAAATAGCAAATAAAATGACCATAGATATAATCGGTGCAGGGATTGGCGGCTTGATGACCGCTATTACTTTGCAAAAAAAAGGATATAATGTTCGTATATACGAACAAGCAGAAACGATTAAGCCCGTTGGTGCAGGAATTGTTTTAGCCAATAATGCTATGCAGGTTTGTGAACATTTGGGCTTGCGCGAAGCGATGGAAAAAGCAGGCAATCGAATTAGCTCCATGAATGTCACAAGGTCAGACTTGCATCCTATTTCTGCATTTGATTTAAAGTATTTTGATGAAAAATACGGCGTGTCCAATGTAGCGATTCATCGTGCCGACCTTCAGCGGATTTTGGTGGATGCCCTGCAAGGCAGCGAACTTTTTTTAGGTAAAGCACTCAGCGGAATAATACGTAAAGATGAAGGTTTTGTATTGAATTTTAAGGACGGTACAGAGGTCGAATCACAAGCACTGATTGGTGCAGATGGCATACATTCTACGGTGCGCCGCGAGTTGTTTGATGAAAATACGATTAGGGATACGGGGCAGATTTGTTGGCGTGGTGTTGCCAAATTTGAATTGCCACCCAAGTACCGACATGAACTCAATGAAGCATGGGGGCGCAGTTCGCGTTTTGGCTTTACGCAGATAAATTCTGAATATATATACTGGTTTGCCGTATTGAATGATGACCAAGGTGAGGCATCTTCACAAAACCTGTCGAATTATTTTACGGCATATCACCCACTTGTACAGCAAATTCTCAAAGCCACGCCGGTATCGGTGATTCACGAAGCACGACTTACAGATTTGAAACCGATGTCCAATTGGGTCAAGAGGAATGTAGGACTTTTGGGCGATGCTGCACACGCTACCACACCAAATATGGGACAGGGTGCATGTCAGTCTATCGAAGATGCGTATATTTTGGGGGAGTGCATAGGTAAATATTCCTTTAATGAAGCCCTCCAAAAATATCAAACCTTGAGAATGCCTAAAGCAAGGATGATTGTGAACACGAGTTGGACAGTAGGCAAACTGGCACATATCCAAAACCCCGTACTCGCCCGATTGAGAAATTGGATGATGCAATTGACTCCGCAACGCATCAATAGAAAACAATCGGAAAAGATTTTTGAATTGGGGAAAGTCTAGGGTTGTGATTCCTTTTGCGATTTGTCAAAAGTCAATTTGGTCATTATGAGATTCATTTAATCCCTGATTTTCTTTTAAATCTTTTTACTAAAATAAATTGTTACAGTTGTGTTTCGTATTTTTGCAGTTAATATCTGGACTTGGGGAATTTGGGAATTGGGAAATTTGGTTTTAAATCATAAATAGTTGATTATCAATTATTTTATTTTTATTAAAATTAAAAAATATTTAATTAATTTTATTTTATAATTATTTAATAAAAATCCCGATAACTATCGCAATGTGTTCACCAAATTAAAAATTACAAATTGAATATGAATAGTTTATTTATTTTTGTAAAAAATTAATTTTTAATTAAATACAAATTATAATTTAATTTTATAAGTAATCAAAAAACACTGAATACCCAATTTGGCGAACATATTGCTATCGGGATACCTAATACCGAATTTCCTAATTCCCCAATGTCCAAAGTCCAGTTAATACACTTTCTTTAATAAACTATGGCAACAACGAATAAACCGGTAAAGACAAGCGAAAAAGAGATGAGTTTTTTTGACCATCTCGACGAACTCAGGTCGCACTTGGTACGTGCGGTATTGGTGACAGTGGTTATCGCTGTGATTGTATTTGCTATGGGCGATATTATTTTTGAAAAATTTATTTTCGGACCGAGTAAAGCCAGTTTTCCGTCTTATCGTTTTATCTGTTGGTTCTCTGACGTGGTGGGGCTTGGCGATAAATTGTGTATGACTCCACCCGAATTTGAAATTGACCCGCGTGGAATCGGAGAAACCTTTTTTGTCCACATTCGTACCTCTATTATCTTAGGGCTGGCATTGGCTTTTCCTTTTATTTTTCGTGAAATATGGTTATTTGTGAAGCCGGGTTTATTGGAAAATGAATCTAAATCAGCACGTGGTGTTGTTGCCATAGCGAGTGCTTTGTTTATGGCTGGTGTTTTGTTTGGTTATTTTATTGTCGCGCCTTTTGCCATCAAATTTTTGGTGGGCTACGAACTTGCCGGAGTGACCAATAGCTCGCCTAGTCTCGAATCTTATACCAGTTATATCATCGTTTTTATGATACCTACCGGAATTGTTTTTCAACTTCCTTTAGTGGTCTATTATCTCTCCAAAATAGGCTTGGTGAGTCCCGATTTTATGCGGGCATATCGCCGACAAGCCTTTTTGTTTATCATTGTTCTTGCCGCCATCATCACCCCACCCGATGTCATTACTCAATTTCTTATCGCCATTCCCATTTATGGGCTGTACGAAGCCAGTATTTTTATCGCCGAGCGACAATACGCCAAGTATCAAAAGTCAATTGAATAGGGAATGAATATCGAATGACGAAGGATGCCCTTCTATTAAAATCATTGATTTTAATAGAAGGTAAGTACCGTACTTCGACATTCAAAATTCCTTGTTCGATATTCACTCCCTATTCACCAGTCCGTTTCCCGTTCCCAGTGATTTTGATTGAGGACATCGCCCATCACACCAAGATAATTTTGATAGCGAAGTATGCTGATACTGCCTTCTTCTACGGCGGCTTTTACAGCACAATGCGGCTCGTCGATATGCAGACAATCGCGGAATTTGCAGTGTTGGAGGGCTTCAAAAAATTCGACAAAATTGTGGGCAACATCGTGCGGTTCCATATTGATAAAAGCGAGTTCTTTGATACCGGGCGTATCAATAATCTGTCCACCGAAAGCGAGGTCGTGTATCTCTGCGAAGGTGGTGGTGTGTTGTCCTTTGCCGGAATAATCGGAAATTTCTTTGGTGCTGAGTTCGAGGTTGGGCTGTACGGCATTGACGAGCGATGATTTGCCCACGCCTGAATGCCCGCTGATAAAAGTGAGTTTATCGCTGAGGTGTTGTTGAAACTCGTCCAAGCCTTCGCCACTAAGGGCAGAGACCGCAACGACAGGATAGCCCAAGGGTTCGTAAATAGCCCGTAGCCCGCCAAAGACTTCTTCATCTTCGGCTGCCCACAAATCTTTTTTATTGACAATAATAATGGTTGGAATATCTTGCGGCGTAGTGGTGAGCAGAAATCGGTCGATAAAACCGGGTTTGAGTTGAGGATTTTTAATCGTAGTAATGACCATCGCTTGGTCAATATTGGCACACAGCAGGTGCAAACGCCGTTTTTTGCGCGGCGACTGACGGGCGACGTAATTACAACGGGGCAATATTTGTTTGATATTTCCCGTCTCCAAGCCCGACTCTTTTTCGAGCATCACTTCATCGCCTACGGCTATAGGATTGGTCAGCTTGAGTTCGCCCAAACGCAATTTGCCCACTATTCGGCAGTTAATCATTTCTCCGGTCTCAAGTTTTATGGCATACCATTTTCCGGTTGATTTTATGACTGTTCCTTTTTCCAATTTGTGTGTTTGTGATTCGTAACTTGTGATTCGTTGATTTTTGTAACTTGCATGAATAACATGGTATGAGACGGAAAAGTTCCATTTCACGATAAGATACAAATTAAATATTTTTAAATGATTTAAAAATACAAAAAACATTGAAGCTGAGATAGCAAATGTTAAAAAATCGAATAAGTCAATTAAGATACAATTCGCCTTACATTTTTATTCTACCTTTATACTTTATTTTAATCACGTTATAAAATTCGGACACACACTAAATAATGAAGTATATTTTTTTTATTTTTTCAATAACTTTTTTTACACAAAATGCCTTTGCACAATACGGTAAAAAAGCCCTTCCGCCTACCAATTTTGAAGATACCACGCCACCTCCTGTTCCCGATTATTCCAATACTGACCATTGGGCTGCTTTGCCCGAAAAAGAAGATATGGCAGACCTCAACCCCGGCAATCTAAAGCATGGACAAGACGGTGCGGAAGTGGATGTTTTTTTCGTGCATCCTACCCTTTATGCAGGTTACAGAAAAGGTGAAGACCAATGGAATGCCGATGTCAATGATGCTGAACTCAACAAGGAAGTGGACGATTCGACGATTAAAAATCAGGCAAGTGCTTTCAACCTTGCGGGACGTGTGTATGCCCCGCGTTATCGGCAGGCTCATATCTATTCGTATTATACGCCCAATCAGGAAGCCGGAAAAAAGGCATTGGATTTGGCGTATCAGGATGTCAAGGCTGCTTTCAAATATTACTTAAAACATTATAATGAGGGGCGACCATTTATCCTTGCCTCGCACAGTCAAGGTACTACGCATACCGGACGGCTGATGCTCGAAATGGTTGATAATCAGCCCATTCGGGAGCAGCTTGTGGTGGCTTATATCTTAGGTATTCCAATTCCGAAAGACAGCCTTAAAACGATTCCACTCTGCGAGTCAGCCGAACAAACGGGTTGTTATTGTGCGTGGCGAACTTGGCTGAAAGGGCATTACCCTGACAACTATGATGCGGCTGTGGAGAAAAATATTGCCGTCACCAACCCCCTCACATGGCGTACCGACGATGCCTATGCACCAAAGGAACTCAACAAAGGTAGTGTGCTGAGAAATTTTAATAAAATCAAAAAAAATCTGGTCGATGCCCAAGTGCATCAGGGCATTTTGTGGGCAAGCCGTCCGAAGATTTTAGGGGCGCGGTTTTTTGGTAAAAATTATCATATCGGCGATATTAATTTGTATTATATGAATATCAGGGAAAATGCTGTGCAGCGGGTGAAGGCCTATTTACGTAGATAGGGAAAAACAAAGAGAATGCTACCAATTTAGCTGCGAGATCATCCTCTATTAGGTACATATTTTTAGCCATATTTACACCTTCAATGATTTCATTGACTGTTTGATATAATTCCGGTCCCATTTTGAGGTATTCATCAGGCACTTCTTTTTGCAGAAAAGAAGTCAGGGCATACCAATGTGATTTGTATCGTTCTTTGAGTCCTTGCTCTTTTGCAAAATCGCTATTAAAATATTTTTGAAGAAAATCATATTCACCCATTGCTAATAAAATAAGGATAGCTATTTGAAATTCTGTGCTTGATTGGGCTATTTTTTTTGTGTATAATTTAGATTGAATTATTTCAATATTTTTTTTCTTTATATCATGATATTTTTTGCCAAGTAATATTGCAAAAAAGCAATATGTTGAAATATTTGCAAGTCTCATGGTCGGTAATAAATCAAGGGCTTCTTCAATTTCCTCATCGTATATATGTTGAATTATT
Organism: uncultured Saprospiraceae bacterium; assembly: GCA_938028705.1. Taxonomy (GTDB): domain Bacteria; phylum Bacteroidota; class Bacteroidia; order Chitinophagales; family Saprospiraceae; genus JAHDEO01. The sequence continues at coordinate 6,298 of CALIZI010000059.1, forward strand.
GCCATAGCAATATCAGCATTAGACAGTGACAACTTATCCGCCAATTCCGATTTTTTTCCTTCCAAAAAAGACTTGGCGGCATTGAGCAATTCAACTTCTTTTTCAGCATTGATATGTGAAGTCTGAATCAGAGCTTCTGTCATATAAAACGCACCTTTTTCATCGTATTCTCCTTTTTCAAAATATTTAATAAGTTGTTTGATTTTGGCATTTGTGCCGTTTTCATCCAGCCAATCTTCCAAAAAACGGACGAGCCAAAGCACCCTTTGGGTGTCTTTTTTTCTGCCGTTTCGCATCAGGTACCAGATATTATAAAAGCGTTCTTTGAGTCGGTACAGATGATTTTTGGTACTGGTAGGGATGACCTCAATCCAGTCATTTTTGGCGAGTTGGGCGAGTTGGGCAGAAACGACTTTACTCTCAAGACGGGTTCTTTTTTTGATGTCTTTGGTCGAAGTAGCATCCCAAGCTAGAGCAATGGCATCAATGATAACTTGTTGGTTTTTAGGAAGATCGTCGGTGCGGTCTTTATAGAGGGGCGTTACGCGGTCGAGCAAACGCTCCAAGTCGCGGAACACATCTCCTTTGCGATTGTCAACAAATATTTCAAATAATAAAATCATAGTACGAATCACGCCGCCCGTAATACGGCGTATGGTTTCTATCCGGCTTCTTTGGTTCTGTATTAGGTCGGCTACTTCTTTGGGTTTGTACGATTCGCCGAGTTTTTTTATAAGCCTAATAGTTTGTTCTTCATTCAAGCCTTTCAGGTGAAAGGTCTTAAAATGTTCATACAGCGGGTACTTATAATCGTGTAGCGCATCGATAGCAACCGGAGAGGCAGCAATGATACGAATGTCGGTACAAGTGGTTAGTATTTTTCGCAAACGCTGACTTTCCTGCTTGCTCAGTTTTTTTAATAAATCTTGAAAATTATCTATACATAAAATAATTTTTTTCTGTTGTTTTTGTAATTTTTTTATTAATAAATTAAATGCTAATTTTTCATAACGTTCTTCCGCATCTGTATCATTAGTTGTATATAGGGCATCCATTTCATCAAATAAATTTTTGAATACAGTGTCTTTATCTGCTAGCAAATGTGCGGTTTCTTCCCAGAGGTTAAAAAGTTTGCGAATACTGTATTGTTCTTCTCTAAACACGACCGGAATGAGCCATGATTGTAAATTTTCATCCTTTTCGACCTCATAAGCCAAGCGAAGCAACAAAGTCGTTTTGCCCATGCCTCGCTGCCCGATAATCAATAGATGTTCTTCAGGGATATTCATTTTTGCATCGCTGATGTGCCTGTATAATCGCTCAAATATCCGCTGCCTTACTACGAAACGGTCAATGAGTTCATACCTTGTCAGTTGGTTGGGATTGTATATACTTTCTATGGTTGATACGAGCATTTTTTGTTATTTTAAGACAAATTTATTCCACCACATTCTAAGGAGTTCGGAGGTGAAATGAAAGGTATTTTTTTGTTCATCCCAATAAATATAACCGTCGAATTGGAGTGATTCCATGATGCGGTCATAGTCCTCACCACTGATTTTTTCACTGAGTATTTCTTTACTTTTTTTTGTTGAAATAAAATTGTGTTCGGAAATATGATTCAGCAATTTGGTGACTTGTGCAAAAGTAGTTTCATTCAAAAACGCCTTTTCGAGCCTTTCTTTATATTGTAAAAAATAACGATTGTTCCGGTAGTGCAATAAGCGTTTGAATACCTCATCAATGTCTGACCTTGTGATGCTTTCGGTGCTTTCTTCATAAATATCTATCACCTCTTGCAAAGCCAACTGAATGTGAAAAGGTATCAGCCACCGCAGACGCTGCATCAGGTGGTCGAGCATATCCGAATCATACTTCACGTCATAATTTGCCAATATTTTTGTTGCCATGTCCTTCGCGTTTTCGGGCGATAAAGGCGGCACTTCGACTGTGTTTAAATCATTAATCACATTGGAACTTGTGATGCCGCCGACCACATGAGGCAAACCGATAGACCCTGTATAAATGAACCGGATATTGGGTGGACAAGTCTGCCTTTGTTTTCTACATTTTTGCAAAAACTGTTCGGCTATTGCTGGGCTGTGTTTGGCTTTGATATTTTCCAGTGTCTGCGGAAATTCGTCGAGCATAAATACGATTTGGGTATCATCTTTTCCGAGTTGGGTCAATAGCTTATCAAATTCTTTTTGGTTGGAAGTCTCTCCGGCTTCGTTCAATTCTATGCCAATAATAGGAACGGTAAGTTTTCTGATTCGTCCAACGACAGTGTCTCTTGCATCTTTGAGTTTCTTGGACCCCCGCGACCATATTGACAGCAGTTTGCTCTCCAGTAGTGCCTTCATCAACTCGTAATAAAATACCTCAACATCATAGACATCTTCCAACATCACATATACAAAACAGTAATTTTCTCTTGGCGAATCTTCTAGATGACGCATAATGGAGGTCTTGCCTACCCGCCGCGGTGCTGCCAGAAAAATATGACTTCTTGAATCCAACCTTCGGTATATCTTATTGACGATTTGAGGGCGGGGATAAAAATCCTCGTTTCTGGCAACTTGTGTGGGTACATTTTTCATTTCAACAAAATTTATTTTGTTAAAAATACATAACAAAATTTATTTTGTCAAATTTCTTCAAATTTTTTCTGATTCTAAAAAATTTTTCCATACCCAAAGGTGACTTTTCACCCCCTCATTGGATGTATTAATAATTCGTATAAAGAGAAAAAATCCAATGAGTGATCAACTTCACGATAAAACAATTGCAATTCAAGATATGCTTCCCGTATCCGGCGAAGCGCACTTTCTCTATTTAAGTATTTTCTTTTTTACGAATGGGATGTTTGCGTCATGTACGCAGCATCCCTTTTTTTAATACAAAAAAAATGACACATATATTTCATTTTTAACAAATATTTTATATCTTACAACAAAAAAGAATATTATGAAAACTCCTCTTATTTTTCGATGTATTTTTGTGGCTTTGCTCATGGTAGTCCAAGTCACAACTACTTATGCCCAAGAGATTGACAGGGCAGCACTCACAGATCTGTATAATGCCGCAGGCGGTGCCAATTGGGCTAATACATGGGATCAGCAACAGCCCATTCGTACATGGTATGGCGTGACTGTCAATGCACAAGGACGAGTCACAGAGCTTGATTTATCTTCCAATAATCTCGTCGGTACATTACCGTATATGAATCTACCGTTTTTGCGTAGGCTAAATTTGTCTGGCAATCGCTTGTCGGGAGTAGTGCCTCCTATGACTATTGATGCTGCCGGAAACATTATTCCTTTGCAACTTTTCAACATCAATGAAAATGAATTTACTTTTGAAGATATAGCCAAAAATTATGAAGTCAATTCTGCAATACAACAAGGCTTTATTTATCAACGACAGTATTACGGACAAGCGCGTGCATACCCTGTAGCACTAGGCGATAATGTCACGCTATCTGCTGACTATAACGGACAATTGGGTGCTCCCGAATATGTATGGTTGCAGCGTAATTCACAGCCATTAACAACAGATAGTATTTATACTATTGATAATGCAGAAAGTGAGGATATTGGCAGGTACTATGTGGAGATTCGTGACTCCGAGCAGTTTCCCGGTGATATAGTCATGACCTCTTATGACCAAATCGTTTATAACTTCACAAGCAATGACGGCAGCCCCGTTGATTCGGAAGGTGCGCCGGTACGCCCCAATGAGTTGATTTTGAATTTGGAATTATTGACCCCCACACAGCTTGCCATTATCAATGACCCGACTAAGGTGAAAATTATAGACCGCTGCGACTGCGATGATGACTTGATTTTAATTGAAATTCTGGATGATAGCGTATATGAAGAACTAATTGATATAAACAGCCGAACGGAGTCTGCTGATGGAGATAATGATGAAGAAGAAGTTGAAAACAATGACAATAATTATGATATAAAACTTCGCAGTGAGATACCCGTAGATATTTGGGAACTTACCTTTAGTCCTGCTCCTCAACCTAAAAACAGGGTAAAAGTAGCCGTCATTGATACCGGATATGACGGACACCCACAGATAGCACCTTATATTCCGAATGCCCAACCTTATACGGATGCTTGTGTATTTGGGGCAAATTTTGTGGATAATAATAATGACCTTAGTACCACAAATGCACATGGTAATCATATTGCAAGTCTTGCCGTTATGGACGCACCCCCGAATGCAATAAGTCTTTTCCCTATAAAAGCCTTTAACGATGATGGAAAAGCTACATTATTTGATTTGATTTGTGGTATTCACTATGCTTTAGATAGAAATGTGAATATTATTAATATTTCAGCTTCGTATTGGGGCGAAAAATCAGACTTATTGGAAGCTGCTGTTGTTCGGGCAAAAAAAGAAAGGGTACTGATTGTGGCTTCTTCGGGTAATGGTATAGAAGGACAAGGTGTTGATATTGGCACGACTCCATTCTATCCGGCAGCTTTACCGCAAAATAATCTTGTCGTGGTAGGCAGTATTCGACCCAACCCGTTTAGCTCTTTTTTGGGCGATGATTTGAGCAAGTTCTCTAATTATTCGTCAGAACACGTTGACATAGTAGCTTACGGCGAATGTATAAAAGCAGCAGGTATCAATAATCATACGACAACTTTGGGCGGCACGTCTCAAAGTACCGCTTTGGTGACAAGAGCATTGGCATTGCAACTTGCACAGGGTACCGCTGCTTCTTTGGAAGAACTGGTCAAGTCACTCCCTACAAAACCTGTTACAGCCCTAAATGGTAAAATCAAATCCGCTCAAAAATTAGATAATGTACAACAAAAACTTGTCCCTTGGGCATTATACGTATTAATTGGCATCTTGATTTTACTTGCTATCATATATATTATATGGAGGATTAGGAGAAATAGTAAGCCTTGATAATATTAGCTTTTGAATAATATGATAGGACACAGATTGAAAAAGGTCGCTCATCTGTACTACAAGGTGAAAGCCGTTATTGAAATGTAAAATATAAAATAATAAATGTAAAATGTAAAAGTGTATAACGTGAATATTTTTTACAAAAAACTAATTTACAATATTTTTAAAATAAAAATATTTTAAATAAATAATTTTTAGTTTCAATAACATTTTTCATATTTTATACAGATTGAACGGATAAAACAGATTTTGAATGATTTTTATCGGGTGTGATTCATTTTTGTACCCATGCTCATTTTTAATTTTTATTCAATAATGGACGGCATTGGGCTTGAATTTGGGCTAAAACTCGTCAGACATTT
>CALIZI010000060.1 GCA_938028705.1 uncultured Saprospiraceae bacterium
ATAATCAATGAGTTATATTTTTAAAGATAGAAGAAAACATGACACAACTATCTGATTATCAATGTTTTATAACTAAATACAATATACGAAGAATTTATTAATTAAAAAAATCAATTTTAGCAACTCGTGAATGTCAGTTATTACGCAGTAACGTGTCCGTAGTCTTTCAGTCGGCAGTTAAAGGCGAGTTTGTTCCACGTTGGGCTGCGGACTATTTTAGTGAAAAACATAACCGGACACCGACAAGTTTATCAAGATAGTTGATACTTATATATGCAAACTAAATTAATTCAAAATGTAACTTGATAATATTATATTTTAAATAAATATGTTTGTATTTAACATGGGATATTTTTCCCGAATTTGGGCTAAAACTCGTCTGACATTTAAACTTTGCAGGAAAAATATGACATCATCGGTGAATTTTGAAAATGTCAGACGAGTTTTAGCCCAAATTCAAGAGCAAAATGCCAATTACATTAAATAAAAATCGAACATGACATTGTCAAGGTAAAATAATAAATGTAAAATATAAAAGTGCTTATAGTATCTGTATAAATATTATTTAAATAATTAAAAATCAATTAAATATAAATATCTCGCGTTCACTCGCGTCCTACAACTTTTACAACTTGTTCCGATGAAACGGGGTTTTACATTTTACATTTCAAAAAAAAGTGTCAACTACTTTTAGTATTTGGATGAACATGTCATGACACCCAAATTCATCAGCTTACTATCAGGATACCAAGCTTTTACCCGGATATACCGCTGTCTCCCCAAGTTCCTCCTCAATGCGTAGTAACTGATTATACTTTGCAATACGGTCGGAGCGCGAAGCCGAACCCGTTTTGATTTGTCCGGTATTGAGAGCTACGGCGAGGTCGGCAATGGTGGTATCTTCCGTTTCGCCGCTGCGGTGACTCATCACGCTCGTGTAAGCGTTGCGCGTGGCAAGACTCACAGCGTCAATGGTCTCGGTGAGCGTACCGATTTGGTTGACTTTGATGAGAATGGAGTTGGCTACATCCTCGTCAATACCGCGTTGAAGGCGTTGAGTGTTGGTTACGAACAGGTCGTCACCGACTAACTGCACCTTGCTACCAATGGCTTTGGTCATTTCTGCCCAGCCCGTCCAGTCGTCCTCGTCCAAACCGTCTTCTATTGAAAAAATCGGATATTGATTGACCCAATCTGCCCAGTAGGTTGCCATTTCTGATGAAGTCAATTTGTCGCCCGTAGAGGAAGCAAAATGATAGACTTTTTCTTCCCGATTATAAAATTCGGAAGCCGCTGCATCCATAGCAATGTACATATCTTCGCCGGGTTTGTAGCCCGCTTTTTCTATCGCTTGCAGTACAATTTCAATGGCATCTTTATTGGATTTGATATTGGGCGCAAAGCCGCCTTCATCGCCTACATTGGTCGAAAGTCCTTTATCGTGCAATACTTTTTTGAGGGTGTGAAAGACCTCTGTTCCCATTCTCAAAGCCTCCGAAAAGAACTCCGCACCGACAGGCACGATCATAAATTCCTGAAAGTCAATCGAATTGTCGGCATGACTTCCGCCATTTAAAATATTCATCATCGGCACAGGCATGACGTGGGCATTCACGCCGCCCACATAACGATACAAAGGCTGCCCCGCCTCCGTTGCTGCCGCTTTCGCCACCGCCAATGAGACACCCAAAATGGCATTTGCACCGAGTTTATTTTTGTTGGGTGTACCGTCGAGTTGCTTCATGACCTCGTCAATATATACCTGCTCAAATATGCTTATACCCAAAAGGTTTTCGGCAATGACTTCTTCTATGTTTTCGCAGGCTTTGGTCACGCCCTTGCCTAAGAAGCGGTTTTTGTCGCCGTCGCGGAGCTCGACTGCTTCGTATTTTCCGGTAGAAGCTCCCGAAGGTACAGCGGCACGCCCAAGTGCGCCGTTTTCAGTAATCACATCTACCTCTACGGTAGGATTGCCTCGTGAATCAAGGATTTCTCTGGCGATGATGTCTATTATTACGCTCATAGTTTTTAAGTTCAAAAGTCAAGCGCAAGTTCAAGTACGAGCGCGAGATTATTTTTTTCAAAATAGAAAAACTAAATCGACATTTTACACGATGCTGATTTATACCGACAAAAATAGGTTTTATTTAATGATTTGATTAAGGTTTTATAGATTTTTGAAACTTATTCGCTCATCTGTATTAAAAGGTGAAAAGTACAAAATATGAAAATATCATTGCAATGTAAAATTATTTATTTTAAAATTAATTTTTTTATAAATTGTTGTAAATTAATTTTTGAATTTCTATACATTTCTAATGTGGACTCAATATTTATAAATTAAGAATGGCGATATAAGATGTCAGACACTTTGAAAGTCTAGCGATACTACATAAGTTTTGAATATCAAGCATTTCTAAAATAAACGTTATTTTAATATTTTTATCTTGATAAAAAATAGTAATTTATAAATTAAAAATATTTTAAATAAAATAAAAAAATAAGTAACCCGTTTGCTAAACTTTTCGAGTTTGGTAAACGTAAGCGAAGTACAAATATTAGTAATTACCTAAAAATCAGTGCATTACTTCTCCGATAGCTATCGGAGACCAAACTTTTTGAAGTTTACCAAACGGCGTATTAAAGATGTGTAGTATTGTTAGATTTTTGACATGTCAGACGACAGTATCTTACCATTTCTTGTTTAAAATCAAATCAATACAAATTAAAATAAAAACATGTATCCCGTCTGATATTTAGAAATGTCCGGCGAATAAACTGCCTGTCAATTTCCTAAAAAAGAACCGTCATTCCAAATCAAGTTTGGAATGACGCTTTGTTTTTGGTAGCTTTTTGTGGTCTGTTCAAATATAGTTTTTATCTTTATGAAAATTAAACATTCATCGTTCACCATTAACCATTATAAAAAGATGTCTCAACTCGCCTTAGACCTCATACGACAAGCCAAACGCGAAGGATGGAAAAGCCTTGACCTCGGACGTACCGGACTCACCGATGATAATATTCCTGATGAACTTTTTGAGTTGGTGGAATTGGAGGAGTTGTGGTTGAGTAATAGAGTATGGAATACAGAGAAGAGTAAATGGATGCAAAGTAAAAACAATGGTGCTAACAATGTTTTAGAAGGAATACCAAATACTATTAATAACCTGAAAAACCTACAAAGTCTATACATAGGTGGAGAACTTCTTGGAGAATGGAACATTTCAGACATTTCAAGTTTAAAAGAACTCAAAAACATGCAATATCTTAACTTGGGTTCTAACAGCATTTCAGACATTTCAAGTTTAAAAGAACTTAAAAAACTAAAATATCTTAACTTGAACTATAATAATATTTCAGACATTTCAAGTTTAAAAGAACTCAAAAATATAAGATCTCTTCACCTAAATGATAATCAACATGTCAAGAATTTTTATATTTTAAAATACCTCAATAATTTGCAAACCCTTGAACTCAGTAACAATGGACAAATTAAAGATTTTTCGTTTTTAAAAGACCTCAAAAACCTACAATCGCTTGACCTTCGTTTTAATAAACAAATTAAAGATTTCTCCATTTTAAAAGACCTCAAAAACCTACAATCGCTTGACCTTCGTTCTAATAACATTTCAGACATTAGCATTTTAAAAGACCTCAAAAACCTACAATCGCTTGACCTTCGTGACAATAAACAAATTAAAGATTTCTCCATTTTAAAAGACCTCAAAAACCTACAATCGCTTTACCTTAGTTATAATAAACAAATTAAAGATTTCTCCATTTTAAAAGACCTCAAAAACCTACAATCGCTTTACCTTAGTGATAATAACATTTCAGACATTAGCATTTTAAAAGACCTCAAAAACCTACAATCGCTTTACCTTAGTTCTAATAACATTTCAGACATTAGCATTTTAAAAGACCTCAAAAATCTACAATCGCTTGACCTTAGTTCTAATAACATTTCAGACATTTCGCCTTTATTGCCATTAATACGAAAAGGTGTTCCTGTTACCTTAGAGCAATTTGGTTCAGGTATCAATCTTTATGAATGTCCAATTACTAAACCACCAATAGAAACCGTAAAAGAAGGCAACGAAGCCATCCTCCGCTACTTCGACGAGTTAGAAGATTAAGGGCGTGGACTACCTCAACGAAGGCAAACTCCTACTCGTCGGCGAAGGTGGCGTGGGTAAGACTTCGCTATGCCGTAAGTTGGAAAAAGATGATGCGGCATTGCCCGAAGAAGAAGAACGTACACGCGGCATAGATGTGCTGCGCTTGCCGATAGCGGGCAAGGACGACAGGCAGTTTTATATGAATATTTGGGATTTTGGTGGACAGGATATTTATCATGCCACGCATCGTTTTTTCCTGACGCGGCGGTCACTCTATGTCTTGCTGACCGAAACGCGGCGGCAGGATGATAATTTTGATTATTGGATTCCGAATATTCATTTGTTTGGTGGGGGCAGTCCGATATTGGTGGTCAATAATAAGCGGGATGGTTTTCCGCGTCAGGTCAGTATCGGTGCTTTTCGTAAGAATGATAATTTTAATATACAAGGCACTGTACGTGAGGTCAATCTGAAAAACGGTGAGGGCGTGGCGCGGCTCAAAGAAGATATTTGTCATCATATCCAACAACTGCCTTTGGTCGGCAATCCCGTACCGAAGACTTGGGTGCAGGTACGCGAAGCCCTCAACGAGCGCAGCCAAACGGAGGCACATATCACCTATCAGGATTTTGAGGGTATCTGCCGCAATGAGGGCATTGATGAGGTGCTGAAGATTGAGGATTTGGGCAAGTACCTGCACGATTTGGGCGTGGTGCTGTGGTATCACGATATTGCGGCATTGAAGCATCGCGTCATCCTGCAACCGACTTGGGCGACGGATGCGGTCTATCTCATCATTGACGATACCAAGATACAGGAAAGCTACGGGCATTTTGACGGCTCGGACATCGCGCGGATATGGGCAGCACCCGCCTACGCACGTATGCACGATGAACTATTGGCACTGATGCAGGCGTTTCGATTGTGCTACCAAAAGACGCAGCGCGAAGCCTATATTATCCCTTCGATGTTGCGCCCCGATGCCGATTTCGACTGGGACGAACGCGATAATGTCCGCCTGTATTACGAGTATGAATTTATGCCAAAGGGCTTGGTCAATCAACTCACCGCCGAACTCCACCGCCTTATCCCCGACGACAATCAGGTGTGGAGCAGAGGCGTGGTCTTGGAGCGAGACGGTACGCAAGTCAAAATAGAAGAAATCCGCAAGGATAAACGGCTGACTTTCCACGCCAAAGGCTTGATGCCGGGTGCGCTGTTGCAAGAAGTGGCGGGGCGTTTGGAAGATGTACATTTGGGTTATCCGGGGATTGAGGTGGAGAAGGTGGTGCCTTGTCCGTGTGTGGAGTGTATTAATAATGATGAGCCTACTTTGTTTTATTATAAGAAGTTGATAAAGTGGCTGACGGAAGGTAAAAATCCGATTCGATGTAATGAAAGTCAGGAAGATATTAATATTAATTTTATACTTGGACGCATCGGGATTGATAATTTAAAGACAATATATGGATGGGCTTATGATAACCCAAAATACGGACCAATGGATATTCCAAATCCACCGAAACAACTAAAAGTATTTATTTCTTATTCAAAAAGTGATTTAAACCTTCGCAATCAATTAGAACGTTTTATTTCTCCATTAAAAAATAAAAATAAATATAATGTAGATGTATGGCATGACCGCGAAATCTTCGCAGGAGAAATTTGGGATGATAAAATCAAATCTGAATTACGCGAAGCGAATATTGTTTTGTGTTTGGTGAGTTCGGATTTTTTGGCGACAGATTATATTATGGATGAGGAATTGCCGATTATGTTGGAGCGCGAACAACAAGGTTTGACCAAAGTAATTCCGGTCATACTCCGTCCTTGTCCGTGGGAAGATACGATACTGGCTCAATTTCAGGCTTTGCTTGGAAAGGATAAAGCACTGACTTTGTACGATGACCAAGATGTGGCTTTTATGGAAATTTATAATGGATTGAAAAGGGTGATTGAAACGACGTAGCGCGATGAAATAGTATTTTACCTCAAAAAAATGTAAATTTGTATTGAAAAAATCATCAACTAAATTTATAAATATGACCAAACCACAACTAGTAAAGGAATATTACACTAAAGAAGAATACTTGGCTTTTGAGGAGGTCAGCCGTGACAAACACGAATATGAAGGCGGGAAGATAAAGCAAATGCCGGACGTTTCTCTTCAACACGCATTCATAGGCGGTAATATGCTTTTTGCACTGAAAACGATTCTGAAAAAGAGAAAAAAATCAGATAAGGCATTGAGTAGCAGCGTAAAAATTTATGTTGAAGATGCAGACCTCTACACCTATCCTGATGGTCTTGTCGTATGCGAATCAATAGAATGTTATCTTGGAAATGATGCTATAACGAATCCCACCTTAATCTTAGAAATCCTCTCTGAAGATACGGCAAACTACGACAGAGGAGCGAAATTTCGAAAATATTGCACCATACCCACATTCAAAGAATATGTATTAATCACACAAGATGAACCTGTTGTGGAGGTATTGTTTCGTGATATTGATTTTTGGAGAATGACGACTACCGTAGGACTAGACAGGTCAGTGAAACTCAATTCATTGGATATTGAGATACCAATGGAGCTGATTTACGAAGATATTGAGAACCTGCCTAACCCACAGTTTGGGTTGGATTTTTGATGCAGGTAGCAAGGTGCTACGGCTAGGTCCTAATGAAATATAGATAAAAATTTCTGCGCCGGAATATTCATCACATTCCTCGCTACATCTTGCATTTCTTTATATCTGTTCTTTTCTGTTTCATCAGGTCGTACAAAATTAAAATTCATAAATCGCCAAAAAGCCGTAGCCGTAGCAGCGTAAGCGGTAAATGCTTGTAATGCGTTTTTTTCTTGATTGGTCAATTTATTTTTGACTTGATACCCCTTTAATAAATGCTGTGCTTTTTCAAGATTCAATTGCCTATCAAAAGTACAAGTTCCTACAAGCGTCATGCCTAAATCATAGACCCGATAGTAGTAAGCCGCTTCTTCAAAATCCATTATCGTGACTTGTCCGGTTTCGGTTTCGGTAATGATATTATTATAAAAAACATCACTGTGAATCAATGCCTTCGGTAGGTCATCTTTGATGAAAGATTGGATATACTTGGTGGTTGGTTTCAGCCATTTCGCGAATGGCGCATCGGGTGCGTGTGCCTGTACTTCAGCGAAATGTTCTATACCATAGCCCAATTGTCGGGGAACAAAATTGGGTGCTTCGATGCTATGCAAAGTCGCTAAATCGTTTCCCAATTTTTGCATTTGTGAGTTGGTAAAATCAGGCGTGATAGTTCCTTTGATAAATATTTTGAGCAATAAAGGTTTCCCCTCAAAATTGCCACTCCATGTTCCTTTTTTGGTTTGGATAATTTGTGAGGTATTAAATTTATTTTTATTCAAATGGACTAATAAACGCGCAAGATTGGTCGCCTCTGCCACAGATTTTTGTTCGCAGATGGTCAATGTATAGTTGCCTTCGGCAGCTTTTATCCGGTAATTGGTATTTTCAGAACCGCCGCTTAATAACTTGTATTCCAGTATTTTACCGATATTATATTGCTTGAAAATAGTTTTTATAGATGTGTTATTTAAAATGGTATAATGCGTCATGGTTTTCGTTAATCTGTTTATTCGTCATTCGTTTTTTGATTACCTAAAAAAATATTCAACCGAATAAAAAGTGTAGAATTTTGGCATGTTTAGAAATATGGTTGACACTTTCTTGAAATGTAGTGAGCGTTCCAAATTGAGTAATCACGCAGAGAACGCAGAGTTCGCAGAGGGATGCTACATTAAATCTCCGCGAACTCTGCGTTCTCTGCGTGAA
>CALIZI010000061.1 GCA_938028705.1 uncultured Saprospiraceae bacterium
GTAGGAAATCAGGTGGAACGCAGGTTGATTTTCAATTCAAATTGAAGTAAAGTGCTGGTAATCAATCCTATAAGGTTTTCGAAAACCTTATAGGATTTGCGTGTGCTTCACATTCCACCTGATTTCCTACATGAGCCAAAATATAATTTAAATATTTTATAAAAAGAAAAGTATATTTTTTTTGTTTTATTAAAAAAACTACTACATTTGTCATATAAATGTAAATGAAGCACAAAAACAATAAATACAAAATTAACCATTGTGTAATTGTATAATACTATTAACACAAGGCTGTTATCTAACTGCTTCCTTTCTTTTTCTTCTATCAATTTTCGTATTTTATTATATATTTAATAATATATATGTAATTTTATTTTATTAATTTTACTAAAAATGAAGTAAATTGTAATGACTACTTTAATTGTAGAAATATGCAATATTTCCTTAATTTAACTATGGACAATCTGAATAACAAAACCAAATTATATTTTTATTGCGAATCAAAGAAATACGCTCAAAAAAATCATAAACCGATTTATTCAAAATTTTTTAATTATGAAAAAAATTAAACTTTTATTGACATTACTCTCAATGACATTATGTTTACTCATCGGAAGCGATGCAATAGCACAACAAACGGACAAACAGATGCCGAAAATAACACCTGTAAAGCCCTACAATCCTAATAAAATTACTACAATGAAAAAGAAGCCTTTGAAAATAACAGAAGGCGCATCAAAGTCTGCAACTTCTAAAAGTAATAAGGTTGTTATACATCAGGTGAGTGCGGCTACACAACGAAAAGCACTAGAGACGAGATTAGAGCATTTGGAAAATTCCGATTTGACATCTAAACAAAAAGCCATTATACGAGAAAAAATTCAAACCAGATTGGACAACCTATAAGTAACAGGTTGTCTTGAAATTAATTTAACCAAACTGTTTAAATCTAGAACATGAAAAAGATATTATATATTATATTGTGTTTACTTTTTGTAAACTATACTGCCAAAGCAGATTTCTTTCCCGATGGTACTTCATCCGCTGTTTATGTTGATAACGGTACAGGACTTGATGTTACTGTTATCATTGGTTGGGGTTCTAATACCACTGAATGGGGTGATGGCTTCGTTGTCACCATTGATGGTGTTGATTACTACGTAGAAGGTGCCACAGGGGCTTGGGGCGATCCAGGCAGTGTATTTTTTGGTACTGCTCCTTCGGGGCTTGGAACCTTTACAACTTCTCCTACAACGGTGATTATCACAATACCTTATCCTGCCGGATGGATGCCGGGTGATATAGTTACGGTTATGATAGATGGCTATGGTGATGCTTTTGGTGACGACCCCTCCGGTGCAAATTCATCCTATGTGGATGAGACTATTGATGCTACAGAATTAATACTGGTAGATTGTGCAGCCGTAGTGGATGTTAATATTCCAGCCTCTATCTGTGTGGATGATGAAGTAACATTCACATTTGGTCCCGGATGTACGCCGGATCCTGAATTTGACAATGTAGGAACTTCCGGTTTCGGTTTTGTTGTGTACGACGATCCTGTTACTCCCCAGTTTGGTGATCCGCTTCCTGTGGGTGGAGTTGGTGCTGATGTATTTGCTGATCCTAATTATGTATATTTTGCTACCAATGGTTCCGCTACCGGACAAGGCGCAGGAGGATGTGACGATACAGGTTTAATCTTTCCTTCCGGATTTTTTGATATATTAACTGACTGCAATCCGGTTTCACTTGAAATAGGTGTATTCGGTGCAGACGTTGCCAATGTCAATAATACTACGCTTGCCAATCCGGATGGTTGTGATATTATTCCCTTTACAATGGTGATCTATCCAACTCCGGCAACACCAAGTTTGGAGATTGATGGATGTGTAGCTACTATTACCGGAACATGCCCTGACGATGTTTTGACGCTTACGGGCGGCAACGGCTCTGCTAGTGGACCGGGTAATGCTGTGACCTACTCGCTCGATCCGGAAGGTGATGGAGAAGTAAGTGCCGAAGTGACGCTTGATATTGCTAATGCAGGTGGTTGTCCTGTAGGTTTCATATTTACGTCGGGAGATGTATTAGCTCCCACCGTAACTTGTCCGTCAATCGCTGCCTGTATGACAGAAGAAACAGTATCCGCAGATTTAGTACCAGAGGATTTTGCTTTTCTTTTTGTAGATGTTGCCGGTGGTGATAGCTTTCTTGATGAAATTAGTATTGATGTTTCCGTCAATGGTGGAGCTATCCAGACTGTTTTGGGGCTTGGTACATTTCCTAATGGACCAACCACCGGCTCAATTGTTGTCGGTCCTATTCTGCTCGGTCCGGCGGGTTCAGGTCCATATACCATTGATATTACGGTCAATGACAGCTTCGGAGATGGCTTGAGTTTCCCTGCCAATGGAACAATTACGATTTATGATGGACAAGATGCAACAGGTGCAGTTTTGCTTACGGCATCAGGTAATTACGGTTCCAGTACGGGTGTTACAGGCGTACCTGTGTCGGCGAGTTTTTCCACTACGGGAGTATGGTCAGGTATGGGAGTCACGGACAATAGTGACGGTACAGGAACTTTCGTGATTGCTATGAATGGTACTTATACATTGACATATACTTTTTCAGATGTAATAGGTTGTGTAACTACGGCTACTTGCGATGTAGTGGTTGAAGACTGTCCGGAAGACGTACCTACCGTAGGGGAGTGGGGCTTAATCATTCTCGGTTTACTCATGTTTATTACTGCGGTAGTCGGTATTCGCCAACGCATAGAAGAAGAAGCTAGGGCTTAGTAAAAAGGAATGGAAAATTAATAATTTTCTTTTTAAATATAATACAGGCGTTCTGTTTCGGTTTGATCGAAATAGAACGCTTTTTTTATTTGGACTTTGGACAAAATGGGAACTATGGAATTGGGAAACTTGGTTCAAAAGCATAACTAATTGATAACCAATTGAATAAGTTTATTTATTAAAATAAATATGTAATTAATTGTTTTTTGTAAAAATCTAAAAAAGTCCCGATAGTTATCGGGATTACCTAATTTTCCAATTCCCCAATTTCCTTTGTCCAAAGTCTAATTTTTATATAATCTCAAAAAAATCTTTATCCGAATGGAACGAACTCACTGACTTCTTTGTATTTTTGTAAATATTCTGATTTTTAGTTCGTTAGCTGTAATGAGAATGAGAGGAAAATGTCTATGTAAGAACGACGAATAAAAACTCATTAATCAATAGTCACTTAAATGCTATTCGACATCAAACCAGAGGAAAGAGATATTTTCCAACTCGTCAGTGAAGTTGCTGCAGATTTGGGCTACCCTGCCTATGTCGTAGGTGGCTATGTACGCGACAGACTGTTGGCGCGTTCTTCCAAAGATATGGATATTGTTTGTGTCGGGAGTGGTATCGAATTGGCAGAATCTATCGCCGACCGTCTGTTTCCGCGACCCAAAGTGACCGTATATAGCCGCTTTGGTACGGCGATGTTGGTACACCGCGATATGGAAATTGAATTTGTGGGCGCACGCAGAGAATCATATCGAAAAGACTCCCGCAAACCACAAGTCGAAGACGGCACACTCGAAGACGACCAAAACCGTCGCGACCTCACCATCAATGCCCTTGCGGTTAGTCTTAATGAACACAATTTTGGCACTATTGTCGATCCCTTTGACGGGCTTGTGGACCTTGAACGCCGTATTTTGCGGACACCTATGCAGCCCGGACGCACCTTCTCCGACGACCCGCTTCGCATGATGCGTGCCATTCGTTTTGCCGCACAATTGCACTTTGATATAGAACCCAAAACCTTCAACGCCATTAAAACCCACAAGCAACGCATCAAAATTATTTCACAAGAACGCATCACTACCGAACTGGAAAAAATACTGATGTCCGAAAAACCATCAGTGGGTTTTAAATTATTATTTGACTGTGGATTATTACAAATTATTTTTCCAGAAATGGCAAACCTGCAAGGTGTAAAAGTCAAAAACGGGATTCGTCATAAAGATAATTTTTATCACACGCTTGAAGTGATTGATAATATTTGTAAAAATACAAACAATATCTGGCTACGTTGGGCAGCACTTCTACACGACATTGCCAAGCCGCCTACCCAACGCTTCGACCCCAATGTAGGTTGGACATTTCACGGACATGAGGCACTTGGCGCAAAGTGGACACCACGCATATTTCGCAAACTTCGCCTGCCGACTGATGCCAAAATGAAGTACGTCCAAAAACTCGTGCGCTTGCACTTACGTCCGATTTCGCTGACCAAAGAAAATATTACAGATTCTGCCATTCGTCGCCTACTTTTCGAGGCAGGTGATGATATTGACGACCTGATGATATTGTGCGAAGCCGATATTACTTCCAAAAATCCAAAGAAGGTAAAACGCTACCTTAGCAATTACGAATTGGTGCGCCAAAAACTCATTGAAGTTGAAGAAAGTGACCGCCTTCGCAATTGGCAACCACCTATTTCGGGCGAAGTCATTATGAAGACCTTTGGACTCGAACCTTCGCGTGAAGTAGGTGTGATTAAAAAAGCGATTCGGGAAGCGATATTAGACGGCGATATTTCGAATGATTATGATGAAGCCTATGAATTTATGCTCAAAAAAGGAGAGGAGATAGGTTTGGTGGTGTAGATTATCTGATACCCCACAAATTTGAAACCCCGTTTGGTAAACTTCAAAAAGTTTGCTAAACGTAATCAAGGCACGGATTTTTAGGTGATTACTGATATTTGTACTTCGCTTACGTTTACCAAACTCGAAAAGTTTAGCAAACGGAATTTTTTATTTTAAAAATATCTGACATCTCTTTACTCTAAACTCATTACTCGCTACTCATATATTTCTCCGGTTCAGCTTCAAATTTCACCTTACACCCATCACAACAAAAATACACTTTCTCGCCCTCATGTTCCAATACATATTTTGCCGTACTTTTTTGAATGGGAATATTACAAACGGGATTCATATAAAAATCATCATTAAGTGTAATCGCTTCGCCATTGCTTGGTTTTTCGGCTTCTTGTTCGGCGCGAAATTGTTGGATGATTTGTGCTAAAATACTTATCGCAACTTCTTCGGGGAGTTTCGCGCCAATATCCAATCCGGCAGGTGTTTTTATTTGACTTAATTGTTCAAATGTAACATCTCTGTCGCGCAAATCTGCGAAAATCGCATTGGCTTTTTTTCGACTCGCCACAAATGATACATAACTCCGATTTGTGCTAATCGCTTTGTGCAATGCGTCCACATCGCCATGCCCTTGCGTACATACAACGAGGTGGCTATTTTCCGGTAAATCATCCTCACTAAAATCAGCAAGTGCGTAGATATTATCCGCAGTGGGAAAGACCACTTTATCCGGTACATTCATCACCGCACTGACGGTGTAATCCATTGATTTTGAGATTTTTGCCAATGCCATAGCGATATGCGAAGTACCAAAAATAACGATATGTGGCTTCGGCAAAACAGGCTCGATATACACATCTACTTCGCCGCCACTTTGACAAGTCATCGTATAAGTTTTCGTATGCCGCAGTGTATTTTGAGTTGCGTTCGGGCTGATAGAAACAAAGCGCGGCTTGCCATCTCGCAGCGATTCAAGGGCTTCTTTCAGCACAATTCCCTGCGTACATCCACCACCAATCCAACCATGAATATTGCCGTCTTTTGTGATAATCGCCTTATCGCCGGGCTTACCCGACGAGGGTATCGTCCGACGCACGATGAAGGCGGTGGCGTAGGCTTCGTTGCGCTCTTTGAGCGTCAAGGCTTTCTCTAAAAATGTGTTCATAATTTAGTAGTATCTCCGTACAGGCGATTTCAATCGCCATGTGTAGTGCAATTCTTATTTTTAATGAGTTGTAAATGAATAACATGGCGACTAAAGTCGCCTGTACCGTTCACGCATCTATCAAAATACCTTCCAAAGCCAGCAAACTATCAATACTATGCGCCGCACCAAAATGATGCAAAGAAGGCAGTGCTGCTTCCATCCCGCGCTGTATCGGTTGGTAGCCTTCCATGCCTTTAAGTGGATTGAGCCAGACGAGTTTTTTGGTGCGAAGTTTTATCTTTTCCAATTGGATGTGAAGGTCGTCGGGTTCGCCGGTGTCGAGTCCGTCGCTGAGTACGATGGTTAGTGTTTTACCGTTCAACACGCGCTTGCTGTGTTGGTCATTAAAGGTCTTTAGGCAATCGCCAATCTTCGTGCCGCTCGACCATGTTTGGGTATTTAAACTTAACATTGACAGTGTTTCTGCGATACTTTTTTTATTTAAAAAATCTGTAATGCGTACTAATTCGGTACTAAAAATAAAGGCTTCTACATTTTCAAAATTGGCACGTAGCGAATGTACGAATTTTAATAAATAAAAAGAATATTTATCCATAGAACCACTGACATCCAATAAGATAACCAAGCGATATTTCTGTATTTTCTTTTTCCGTCGAATGAGTTCGAGCATATTGCCGCCATTGCTCAAGTTGCGGCGAATGGTATTTTGAATATTGATTTTTCCTTTCTTACCGACCTTTGTTTTGCGCTTTAGTCGGAGGCTCATTTGTCGCCAGAGTTGCGCTGCCAATTCCTCCAATATTTCACTTTCCATTTGTTCTACATGCGCGAAATCGGTTTTTCGGAGTGCTTCGTTATCAGTGGCACCGGAGGTGTTTCGGGCTTCGTTGTCGCCGTCTTTGGCATCGTCGCCACCCAAGCCCATCATCACCGCCGAGCCTTTGTTTTTCTTTTTGAGATTGGATTTGTTTTGATATTTTGTTTCGCCTTTTCGGAGTTCTTTTTTCATACTCCAATAGTCCTCAAACAGCTTATCAAATCGCTCCAATTCATCTTGTCGAGTACAGTATATCGCAGTCAGCGCATATTTGAAGGGCAGATATTCACCCCACAATCCTTCCGTTGCCGCTATCAATGCTTCTTGATTTTCGTGGATACCTGCATTGAGTTCATGGCTTCGGCAGAGTTGGCTGAAGCCTATGAAGGCTTGGGTGAATGACTTGTAATCGGTGTAATGCACGGTTTAATGAGTGAATGAGTGAATTTTGAGTGAGTGAATAATGTACAGCAATTCTTTAAGTATTGATAATCAATATAAAATATAGTAGTAAAATTTCAATTTTTAATTTTGTAGAATAATTTAAGATTTAATTTATGTATAATTCTTGTAATTAATTTTAAATAAAATTTTATTTTTTTTGCTGAAATAATGAATTGATTATCAGTATTTTAGAGATAAATTAGGTGCTTTTTAAATTAAAAACGAAACAAAGGCAGTAGCACTGACACTATTTGTAACGAAGGACTAACACCCACAAGACCCTTAGCTGCGTAGCTGCGGCACACTTTATTTCGCATTTTAAGGGTGTCGGCGCGATGCGCCTTTGGGAGTTTTGAGTGTCTGAGTTTTACAAATAGAGCCGACGCCATGCGCCTATGTATTAACATTTGAAAATCAGTTGTTTATGAAATTTTTTATTAAAATGATTTTCAAAGTTATTTTATCAGAAAATCTCATTATAACACTTATGTAACAGTTTACTTAAATGTGTTTTTAATTCATTATCAGAACTTAAAGAATTGCTGAGTAATGTATTGTTTTTTATAATTTATAAAAATATTAATTAATTTTAATTTGTAAATTTCTATCTAATCCAATTTCAATGATTTTCCGAAGTGTGCCGAGTTCAATATCGGATTTATTGTTTTCGATTCTTGAAATATAATTTTTAGTTGTACCGCTTTTCAAGGCTAATTCTTCTTGGGTCAATCCGAGTTCTTTGCGGGTATTTTTTATCAGATGACCGATATTGTAACGTTCATTTCGCTTCGTGTCCGGCTCACTTGCTTCGTACAAGACTATCGGGTCAATATCAAAGGGGGCATCAAACTCCATTCCGTTGGAGAGTTTTATTTTTTTAATGAGATTTTCCCACTGTAATGTGCCTTCGTGCAGACGAACTTGGGTAAAGATTTTTTTATCTGTTAAAGCACGTTGAAATTCGTTATTTTTAATATTCCATTTTTTAAATAATTTATTAAAATCAATAATGCGATGTTCGCCGTTATTGAAGGCACAAAATATCTCAAATCCCTTGATTTCATTGATTTTGATAATACGTGGAATATTTTTTATTTTTCTCATTATCAATATTTTATCAGTGTAATTCTTCTCAAATTTCCATTAAAATATCTTGGTGTTCCTTTGCCCATTTTTTGATTTTTTTGTGTTGCCTCGTTGGTAAATTTCCTTTTAATTTGGTCGAATTTCTAATGGCAATCAAATCCTCATATTCAGCGTATTTGGCGTGAAAATGTGGCGGTGCGTGGTCATTAAAATACAAATCCACCTTGATTCCGTCAATGATAAAAAATGTAGGCATCGGATTAGTTTGGCTTTTACAAAAATAAGAAAAATTACCTGATTAGGCAACTTTTTTGTTAATTCATAATCAAAGTAAATTCAGAAAGATGATTGATTTTTGGTAAGACAAATTACCTCGCAAAGCCCCTCCTAATTCCAATAAAAACAAAAATAAAAAAGCTGTACGCAATAAAAAACGGAACAATATAAGCCTCCAAATTTAAAACCAATAGCACACTCATAATGAGCAACTGCGAACCCAAGCCCATCGTTGAAACGGCGGTCATAAACCACTTGGGAAACCATCGGCTGTTCTCCGCTTTTTTATCCATTAGATAGATAGCTTTATCAAAATAACGGTAAAATACATTGAATAAAGCAAATAAAATATCAACGTGTTTTTGTTGTTCGCCCGGGAAAGCGATGGGTTTTTCGTACTCAAAAACCCGGCTTGTGGTGTCGCCATCAAAGCGATTTCTCAAAATCACATAATAATAATTATAAAGCGTACCCTGCAATTGAATACCAATAAAAGCCAATATGATATACAAAATTGGCGTGTCTGAAACGTAGCCAATAGTCAGCAAAAACAAGAGGTTCAGAATAATATCCGCAACCGAATCCAAGTATCTACCGGTATAAGAAGGCGTGTTTTTCACTCTTGACAATTCGCCATCGGCGGCATCTAAAATGGATTTCCAAATTAAGAAAAAAGCGGCTGCCCACATATAATTATTCAGTATGCAAATAATGGCAAAAATGCCGGAAATAATGAACCAAATAGTGACGTGAACCGGAGTCGTCGAACTTGTCTTCAGGGAATTGGCGATGAATTTAGCAATGGGTCGTCCATAATCAGATAAATCTACAAATCTATGAGATTCAGGTAGTTTAGACATTAATATTTTTTTTAAAAGAGCTTTTCTATATGTTTGTCTTTGGAGTAACATCCTTAGTATAGAATTGTTTTACGCCATATCAATTCACAATAGACACCAACTCATTTTCCACCTTCCCAAAATCATTATTCGACTTCAACAAACAAGACAGCGTTTGTCCGATATTTTCCTCATTCAAATCCTTAATATCAAGCGCGAGAACACCTCTCGCCCAATCAATCGTTTCGGCTATACCGGGCGATTTGTCGAGTTTCATCTTGCGGAGTTTTTGGATGATTTTGACCATTTGCAAAGCCAAAGTATCTTCCACATCGGGCAGGTGTTTTTGGATAATTTGTAATTCCTTTTCCATCGACGGGTACGGTACCCAATTGTACAGGCAACGCCTTTTCAGCGCATCACTCAACTCACGGGTACGGTTGGAGGTAAGGATGACATGGGGTTTCGACTTGGCTTTTATCGTTCCCATTTCGGGGATGCTGATTTGGTAGGCAGAAAGCAATTCTAAAAGAAATGCCTCAAATTCTTCGTCAGCACGGTCTATTTCGTCTATCAATAGAACGACAGGTTTATCGTTAGAAATCGCTTGTAGTAAAGGACGTTTCAGCAAATAATCGTCACTAAAAATCATCGTCTCTTTCTCCGCCGCCGACAGGTCGGATTGCTCCTGAATTTTAATCGCCAACAACTGTTTTTGATAATTCCACTCATACACCGCTGAGTGTACATCCAAGCCCTCGTAGCATTGCAAACGAATCAAATCCGTCTTCAAATATGCCGCAAGTACATACGCCATTTCGGTCTTCCCAACGCCCGGATTACCTTCTAACAATAAGGGTTTTTCCAATTTAAGCATTAAATACAAGACTGTTGCTAACTCCTCATCTACTACGTAGCCGAGTTGGTCGAGGAGTTGGATTAAATCGTTTGGATGATTCAGCATAATGTAACGCGAGCTTCCGGCTCGACGTGATTTTATTGTCGGTGAAAAATATTCTACTGCAAGTTAGGAAATTGCACTACGAAAAAACAAGTATTTAATATTAAAGTTCATACAAATTTAATCATTCAATCGAAATAAAACACATTTATTCTACTTAAATTTTTCCATCACAAAACAATTTTAAAAACACATTATTGATATGATTTATGTATTATTTAAATAAAAAAATATTCCAAATATTTTGTTTTAAGCAAAATAAAATACTGCATTTGTGTAGTTTTGCATTATTTCAAACGTTTGCGTAAAATTTCATACTTCAATATTTTAGTTTATTAAATATTTTTAGCCACCTTTGACGCAACAAAGAAATCTAAAACGAATTATCCGATACACACTATGAAAATCGCATCAAGTAGTCCTTTATTGGCTGAAGAAAATGTGGAGGCATCCGGTATCTACCAACACATCACTAAAGAAGATGGCAATTGGGAATTTCTAAATTTTCAAGCGCGATGCTTCAAGAAAGGTGAAACATGGACGCACGATACCCACGAAAATGAATACGCGATTATCTTATTAAGCGGCAACTTTTCCGTCACTTCCGACAAAGGAAATTGGCAAACCGTCAATGGTCGTAAAGATGTCTTTAGTGGAGTAGCGCACTCCCTCTACCTTCCTCGCCGTACCAAATTCACCCTCACTGCCGACAACGACTTGGACATCGCCATCGGCTGGTGCGAAACCGACGAAGACCACCCCGCCTATTTCAAAAAACCGGAAGAATGTGCCATCGAACTCAGAGGCGGTGACAATGCCAATCGACAAATTAC
This sequence comes from uncultured Saprospiraceae bacterium, assembly GCA_938028705.1. GTDB lineage: Bacteria > Bacteroidota > Bacteroidia > Chitinophagales > Saprospiraceae > JAHDEO01. The sequence continues at coordinate 11,094 of CALIZI010000061.1, forward strand.
GAGCCTTTTGCAGCCCGGATTTGATTGTCATCGCTTGGTCTGTGTAGAGGTTTATACGCCTTCCGGCAATTGGAGTTCTTTCCCTGCCCACAAGCACGATGAACGCATTTTGGACGAAGCGGGAAATGTCTTGGAAGCCCGTCTGGAAGAGACTTATTTCTACAAAATAGACAAGCCACAAGGCTATGCCATTCAGCAAGTTTATACAGGCGACAGGAGTTTGGATGAAATCATAAGAGTGAAAAATAACGAAGTCGTTTTGGTGCCAAAAGGCTATCATCCCGTAGTCGCAGGACATGGATATAATGTCTATTACCTCAATTTCCTCACAGGCAGCGACCAGTCATTAGCCAATACCGACGACCCCGACCACAAATGGATTTACGGCACATGGAAAGGGCAAGACCCACGCCTACCTATGGTCACAGCCGATATGAACACGTAACGCGACACTTCCAACTCGCGCCCGTAGAACGGTGCTTCCAGCCCGTTCCACCTTAGTTTTGCGCTACATACGCGAATGTGCGAACTGGAAGTACAGCACAACATTTAAAAATCAGGTTCTTTGATAATTTTTACAAAAAAGAAATTCCGGCGGATGTTCAAACCTATAAGGTTTCTAAAAATTTTATATGTTTCAAATTGATTTACAGACTTTTATGTCTTTTTTTAATAGAAAACCTACGCCGAATTTGAATGATAACTCGTCAGACATTTTCAAAATGTCAGACGAGTTATCATTCAAATTCAAACCAAAGCACTCTCTTGTAAAAATATAAAATGCCTCCGGCTTGCGCCACGTACTACTTCGCAAAATTAAAGAGGGCGCAAGCCGGAGGCATTACGCTACCGTTCGCCGAAATTGAATTTATCCTACGATTTGCATTTGTGCTAAAACTTGTCAGACATTTTCAAAATGTCTGACAAGTTTTAGCACAAATACGGAGTAAATTTATCATTCAAAATAAACACACATTTTTATATTTTAACAAAATAAATACATAAAAATTTGAAGTTGACCTTGCGCTTGAAGTTGCAAAGATTATGAAAAAAAAATACGATGTCCTAACAATCGGCAGGTCGTCCATCGACCTCTATTCTAATGATGTGGGTGCGCCATTCGAGGACATTCAATCATTCGGGGCATTCGTTGGTGGTTCATCTACCAATATCGCGGTGGGTTGCAATCGCTTGGGTTTGCGGACGGCACTCCTGACCGCAGTAGGCAAAGATAAAGTAGGCGATTTCATCTTGAATTTTTTGAATAAAGAAGGTGTCGAAACCCAATTTATACCCACTTATCCCAAAGCCCGAACGTCGGCAGTCGTCTTGGGCATTGAGCCACCTGATAAATTTCCCTTAGTCTATTACAGAGATAACGCGGCGGACATCCAACTAACAATCGACGATGTAATCAATACCAATATAGCCGATTTCAAAGGCGTGGTTTTATCAGGAACGGCATTGAGCAAAGACCCCAGCCGAACCGCCACATTTTTTGCAGCCGAAGAAGCTCGCGCCAATGAGGTGACTATATTTTTAGACTTGGATTTTCGCGCCGACCAATGGTTTGACCCACGCGCCTACGGTGTGACGGTACGCAGCATATTGCCCCAAGTCGATGTTGCGATTGGCACAGAAGAAGAAATACTCGCCGCCAGCCTTCAAAACAGCAACCAACTCACCATAAAAGACCAACAAATTTCTGCCCCCGAAATCTCCGGCAATATCGACGCAGCCATTCAGCGTATCCTCCAACTCGGCACAAAAACATTGGTCGTGAAGCGAGGCGAAAAAGGTGCATCCATTTTCCAAGCCAATGAAAAAGAACAAAAAGTTCCCGGTTTTCCGGTAGAAATATTGAACGTTTTGGGTGCGGGCGATGCCTTTGCGAGTGGCTTTGTTTATGGTTGTTTGCAGGGTTGGGATTTGTATAAATCGGCACGATTGGGCAATGCTTGTGGAGCTATTTTGGTGACGCAACATGGTTGCTCCAATTTTTCACCGACTTATGAAGAGGCAATGTCATTCGCAGAAGAAAAAGGCGGATTGTAGCACCCCGTACCGACGACTTTAGCCGTCGCGGAACTTTATTTTTTGTTTAAAATAAAAAATGTTCAGACTTGAATTTGAGTTAAAACTCGTCAGACATTTTCAAAATGTCAGACGAGTTTTAACTCAAATTCGGGGCAAAACCTCCCATTTAAAACAAAATATTAAATATTAAAATAAAATTCACTTGACGGCTAAAGTCGTCAGTACGGAAATTATGAAAAAAATAAAATTAGGACTGATAGGATTAGGAAGAATCGGCAAAGTCCATGCAGAAAATTTGGTCTATCGGGTACAAGCTGCCGACTTGGTCGCAGTAGCCGACCCGATGGAAGCTACCCGCGATTTTGCGAATAATTTAGGCATTCAAAATTTCCATACGACCCCTGAAAATATATTTGATAATCAAGAAATTGATGCCGTTGTCATTTGTTCGCCTACGCCCACGCATTTGCCGATTATCGAATCTGCCGCCAAGCAAGGCAAACACATCTTCTGCGAAAAACCACTGGAAATGACCACCAAAAAAATCCAACAAATCATTGACATCACAAAGCAAAATGGCGTGAAATTACAAGTTGGTTTCAATCGACGTTTTGATGCCAATTATCGTCGCGTACACGCACAAGTCACAAGTGGAAAAATCGGCGAACCCCACATCCTAAAAATCACGAGCCGCGACCCCGCACCGCCTTCGATTGACTACATCAAATCCTCCGGCGGCATGTTCATGGATATGACGATTCATGATTTTGATATGGCGCGGTTTATCGTGGGTAGTGAGGTGGTTGAGGTCTTTGCAAAAGGGGCAGTATTGGCAGATAAAGCGATTGGCGAAGCGGGCGATATTGATACGGCAATGATTACCTTGAAATTTGCCAACGGCTGTCTCGGAGTCATTGACAACAGCCGAAAAGCGGTGTACGGCTACGACCAAAGACTGGAAATTTTCGGCTCAAAAGGCATGAGCAAAATCACCAATAATTACAGCGATACCCAAATTTCATTTGACGAAAACGGACGACATGCCGGACTACCCCTTCATTTTTTTATGCAAAGATATACGGAAGCGTATTGTGAAGAAATCCGCGAATTTGTAGAGGCAATTCAAGGTGATAAACCTGTTCTTGCATCCGGTGAAGATGCCTTGAAAGCAACGCAAATTGCATTGGCAGCAAATAAATCATTGGTGATGAACGCACCGATTAACGTAACACAGACATTCCTGTCTGTACCTTAAAACTTGTCAGACATTTCCAAAATGTCAGACAAGTTTTAAGGTAAACTTTACCGCCAATTTCAATAAAACTATTTTACATTTTTATATTAAAATAAATTAAAAATAATAAAAAATATAATTTATAATTATTTTAAAAATTAAAAAATAAGCACCCCGAAAATTCGTCTAAACTCGTCAGACATTTCCAAAATGTCAGACGTGTTTAGGCGAATTTTCGGAGCAAAGTTCTCCCATTTAAGGTAAACACATATTTTTTTTATTTTTAATTATAAAAAATATTAAATAAATTTGACAATATCATGTTTGAAAAATAAAAATATACCTTTATTTAAAATGGTAAATCTACGCTGAATTTGTGCTAAAACTCGTCTGACATTTTGAAAATGTCTGACGAGTTTTAGCACAAATTCAGACCGAAATTTCTTTTGTATTTATACATTATAATGATAAAAATGTAATTCATACTTATTTTAAAAATTGAAAAAATAAGCACCACGAAAATTCGTCTAAACTCGTCAGACATTTCCAAAATGTCAGACGTGTTTAGGCGAATTTTCGGAGCAAAGTTCTCCCATTTAAAACAAGCACACATTTTCATTTTTAATGATAAAAAACATTAAATTATTTTAAATAATAAAAATTAATAAATTGTAAATAATAAAAATGACTTAACAAAATACACACAAATCACAGACAGGAATGTCTGTGTTACGCTCCACATTTTTCACTAAAATAAAGCATTATGATTCGAACCAACTACAAATCCTATCAACGACTCGTATGGATACTTGCCCTGTTTTTCTTTGCAGGAACAACGACCATAACGGCTCAAGAATTGAATACCAAAATCTCCGGTCAAATCACTGATGGCACATCGCCACTAATTGGTGCAGCCATAGAAGTCACGAATACTTCGACAGGTTTTTACACCGGAACGACCACCGATGCCAACGGAAATTACAACCTACGCGAATTGCCTTTGGGCGGACCTTATACTATTAAAGTCTCTTACGTGGGCTACCAACCTGTTGAGCAAAAAGGGGTAAATCTTGGACTTGGCGACCAGTTTTCTTTTGATTTTCCGATGAATGAAGGAACAGAATTGGAAACCATTGTCGTGAGTGCCAATGACCTTAAAGGTCGCACCGACCGACTCGGAAATGCCGTAGCCATTACGGGAAAAACGATTAACACGATTCCTACGCCCACTCGAAATTTTGAGCAATTGGGCATCCTTTCTCCGCAATCTTATGTACCGGATGTCGGGCAGCGCAACTTCGGTGGCGCACCGCAAGGTGGCGCGAAAGGCGGACAAACCGGCTACTCGGTGGACGGTACAAATGCCCGTAGAATGGTCTTTGGTGGTTCGCTCGACGGACCTGCATTTACCATTTCGCAGGAGGCTATCCGCGAATTTGAAATCCAAACCAACGAATACAGCGTCTTGAACGGACGTAACCTCGGTGGTTCTATCAAAGCCGTTACCAAATCGGGTACAAACGATTTTCATGGTTCGGCATGGTTTTACAGAGGTGGCGATGGCTTTCTGACTCAGCGCACCAGTCCGACAGGTGCCGAAATCAGTAGCCCGCCTTCTCAAAATCAATTTGGCGCAAGCATTTCGGGACCGATTATCAAGGATAAATTATTCTTCTTCGCCGTTTACGATGAATTTAGAACAAGTCCGGTTACGAGTCCGCTTTCATTGGGTTTTATTGACTTTGAAAACAGTGCTTTTGGCAGCGTTGCAGAGGCAGAGGAATTTTACGGCATGACGCAAGATGAGGTTCAAAATATTTTGGATGTCGGAAATGAAGTTGGTTATAATGCCGGAACAATCGGCAATTTGGAGAGAGACGTACTTACACGAAATATTTTTGTCAGATTCGATTATAATATTAGTCAAAAACATAAAGCGTCTTTGCGTTATAGTTTGTTGGATTATTTCCAAACCAACGACAACTCTTCCAACCACCCACACGTAGGCGGCGGCGATATTCCGAATAGCGGTAAGCTCTTCGGCACCAACGCTTCCAACTACCGATTTACGACTACCGACCAAAAAATTGTCGGTTCTTTGCGCTCACAAATCTCTGATAATCTGTTGAATAACTTTAGAGTGCAATTGGTCAGCACCGAGCGCGCCAACGCACCCAACGGACCCGAACAGGAGACGCGCGTATATGTAGGCGGGTCGAATGGGGCAGTGACTTTCGGACAAAATACTTGGGTGCCGGAAGTCGTGCAAAGTAACTCTATACAGATTGTAGATGACCTGACGATTGATGCAGGTGATGTCGTTTATACCGTTGGTATGAATCATCAAATCTATGCCCAAAGTGAGCGTTTGCCACACTTTACCGCGCCCGTTGTGGTCTATGATAATGTGGATGATTTGGAAAGTGGTACGCCGTCTTTATACACCCAGTTGGTGTCTGCCCAAGTGGATTTGACCCAACCTGCGGAGTATGGTATCGCCGAACTGGGCTTCTATGGCGAAGCTGAATTTGAGGTAGCGGAAAATGTAACCGCCGAGGTCGGTTTACGTTGGGATGGTTTTGGTTTTACGGGAGAAAAACCCGCGAAAAATACCACTTTGGAAGAGTCGCTCTCTCATAATGGCAAACCACTCGACAATTCTGCCATGTTTTCTGACATGAACAACTGGCAACCACGTATGCAATTGACTTGGGATATTGACGGTGATGGTTTGAGCATTTTGAAATTTGGTACGGGAGTTTTTGTTGCGCCGATTACGACACAGGCAGCTACCTTGTCCTACTATAATAATGGATTTACCAACCAACGCATCACCTATAGAGGCGATGATATTACGACCAATCTTGGTACAGGTCATTTCGTTGACCCATCCACTTGGTTATCTGCCAATCCGCCCACAGGCGCGTCTGTCAGTGATGTCTTGATGCTTGACCCGGATTTCGAATTGCCCACTTCGTGGAAAGCCAGCGTCAGTTATAATCGCTTCCTGACCGACAGATTTAAAGTAGGTATATCCGGTTTTTATAATAGAAACTGGAACGACAACTATTATGAGAATGTTAACCTCGCAGTCGTCGGCAATAATCCGATAGACAACAGAGAGGTCTATGGCTCTGCCACCGATGCCGTCGGTGCTGTCCGTCTTTTCACCAATGCCGATTGGACAAGCCGCTACATGGCAGCCACGATTGATTTACAGGCACAACTCGGTAAAGACGGTATCTTCAATGTCTCCTATACCAAAGCCAAAGGACTTGGTGGCACAGTCTATAATTCGGGTGGTTCCAACGAAGGTGCGGAGTTTGTCGCGTCTTCCAGTGTCAGCCGATTCAGAGACTTGAATAATGCCATTCAAAATGGTACGGGCGACAAATTTATTGCTACCCTCGCTACACCGACTTTCAACGGTTTCAATGTTGGTTTCAACATCATCGCTGCCCAACAAAGAAGGTTTACCATCGTAGCATCAGGCGACCCGAATGGTGCTAATGATACTGATGTAGCTTACATTCCAAACATCAATTCACCGGATGCCGACCCGGATTTAGCGGCTCAATACAACAGCCTCCTGAGTAGCGTCGCGCCCGAAGTACGCGATGTATTAGACCAATATCAAGGTCAGATTTCGGGTATCAATGCAGGTAAACAACCGTGGATTTATCAGACGAGTGCCAGTATCTCCAAGCGATTTGCGATTGCAGGAAAATATGGTGCGACACTCAGAATGGATATTTTCAACGTCCTCAATCTAATCAACTCAAGGGCAGGCTATTACAACCAAATCACGACCAATCAAGGCGAAGGACTCGAACAGTTATTGCCTTTATTCAATTGGAATGGTTCAGGTTACAACGTCAATCCGGGCTTCGGTCAGTATTCACGACAAGGACAACCTTATAATATACAGTTAGGATTAAAATTTGATTTTTAGATAAAAACGTACAGGCGATTTCAATCGCCATGTAACAACACATGGCGGTTAAAACTGCCTGTACGGTAAAGAACATGTAGAGAAAATTCATGAATTTTCTCTACATGTTCAAAATGAGTATTGATTTTATTTTTTATTTTTTTTGAAAAAACGTAAACGAAAAAACGCGAGATAATTTATGTATTTTTAAAATAGAAACTCTAACCTGTGTTTGAATTTTGGTTCAAAACTCGTCAGACATTTCCAAAATGTCAGACGAGTTTTAAAGCAAATTCAGAGCAAAATTTCCCATCTAAAATAGAGTAATATTTATATTATTTTGTTCATGTTAATCTTGTAGGCGCGTAGCGTCGGCTCTATTTGTAACAACGAATGTTCCCCACACCTAAAAAGGCGCATAGCGTCGCCACCCTTAAATGAAAAAATGGAAATCGTAAATAACATATCAAGAAAAAATCACTTCAAGAGAATAAAAGAGTCTTTCAAATCAGCGGATGAAATTGTGGTAATTAGCCCATTCATTTCGAAAAGTATTGCCTTTTTTCCGTTTGATGAATTGAGGCAATTAAAAGAAATCAAAATCATAACGACATTGAAAGGAAAGGATATTGACCAATACAATAAAGTTCCCTTCTTCAAGGAATTATATGAGTTTACGGAATCGAAGAATATCAAATTAAAAATCTTGATTGACAATTCTTTGCATGGAAAAATTTATATATCAAAATTAAATGGAAAATACTTGGAGGCGTTGATTACCTCTGCGAACTTCACTAATAATGGTTTAAGAGTAAATAATGAATGGGGAACTATAATTAAAGAGGAAAAAGAGATAGAGAAAATAGAGGATGAATTAGTTGGTAAAATTATTCATAAACCATTAACAAGGAAGGCAATAGATGATTTTTGGGAGCAAATTAAAGGAAATCCGTTAGAATCAGAAGCAAGAAAAATTAATTTGGATTTATCTTCAAAATTTGAACTTAAAGACAATCCATTTAAATTAGAATCTAAAATTAATTATTGGTTGAAACCCATTGGAACGAATGAAGAAAACATACCGCGGAGTTTAGTTTTTGATGAAGTCGATTTAGACTTACACTTTTCTAAACAAAGACCAAGTGGGATAAAAGTAAATGATATATTGATAGCTTATGCTGTTGGACACGCAAACATTCTATCAATTTATCGAGTAAAATCGGAGATAAAAACGGATGTCAATAATGACAGGTGGCCTCATTATGTCATAGGTGAAAATCTTACCCCTTACTATGGACAGAATTGGAACACGCAGAACATAACAATTTCAAATCAAAAAGAAACTGTATTGAAAAAGAAATTATTTGATATTACTCCGAGTGGAAAAAACAGTTATGGAAGTTTGATGAGAGGTGCAGATAAATTGAACATAACAAAAGAATTCGGAGAATACTTGATTAATAAAATTGGATTAATTGATAATGAACTAAAGTCAGAAGTTGACAATGTATAAACAGTAGGAAGTCTGCGATTTTATATTATAAAAATTATCCACACATTATGATGCGTCATTGCCTAAACATATTAATTTGCTTACTTTTCACAACAAATATAATGAAAGGACAGTCAAGCAATGCCCTCCTAACCTTGCTCAACACCAAAGCATCCGGCATCACGTATCAAAATAATATCCAAGAAACGGGTTTATACAATCATGTCTTTTGGGAAAACGTCTATCACGGCGGCGGTGTGGCGATTGGTGATGTCAATAACGACGGTCGGGCAGACATTTTCTTTTCCGGCAATCAGGTCAATGACGAATTATACCTCAATCAAGGTGATTTTCAATTCAAAAATATTACGCTTCAATTGAATGCTCCGGCTACTCACTACTGGTCAAGCGGCGTAACGATGGCAGATGTCAATGCGGATGGTTGGTTGGATATTTACGTCTCCAAATCAGGTCCTTCGCTTAACCCTAAAGAACGCCGCAACCTCTTGTATATCAACAATAAAAACGAAACATTCACCGAAAAAGCTCAAGCACTCGGACTCGCCGACGAAGGCTACACGCTACAAACCACCTTCTTCGACATCGACAATGACGGCGACCTCGATGCCTACGTCATGAATCAACCGCCGGGAACTTTACAGGAAAAAAGACAAAACATTTTGCACAATACTTCTTGCGAAGATTTTACCGATAATTTGTACCGGAATGACGGGGGCATTTTCGTAAAAATCACTCGCGAGGCAGGGATGCAAAATTGCGCTTACGGCTTGGGAGTCGTCGCTACCGATATTAATAATGACGGTTGGACGGATTTGTATGTCAGCAATGATTATTTGGTTTCTGACCATTTATATATTAATCAAAAAGATGGTACGTTCCGCGATGAAGCCAAAAAATACTTTGCCCACGAATCCCTTTACGCGATGGGCGTGGACGTAGCGGATGTGAATAATGACGGCTTATTGGATGTCTTTACGGCAGACATGAGCGCAGCCGACCACTACCGCAACAAAGCAAATATGCCCTCCATGAACCGCCAACGATTCGACGATATTATCAATGCCGGATATAATCATCAATACATGTATAATGCCCTGCAAATCAATAATGGCGGCGGCACATTCAGCGAAATCGCGCAATTATCAGGCGTAGCAAATACCGATTGGAGTTGGAGTTCCCTTTTGGCAGATATGGACAATGACCAACACAAAGATTTGCTGATTACGAATGGTATCAAACGCGATGTACGCTTCGTGGACGGACTCAATAAAATGCGCGATGCCCTCGCAGATGGCAAGATTAATCTAAGCGAAATCCTCTCTTACACTCCAAGTCAAGCTTTGAAAAATTTTGCTTATAAAAACCAACACGACCTCACTTTTAAGGATGTTAGCGAACAGTGGGGCTTCGGATTAGAGAGCTTTTCGGGCGGTATGGCATTGGGCGATTTGGACAATGACGGCGACCTTGATGTAGTCGTGAATAATGTTGATAAAGCACCCTTTTTATTTAAAAATAATTGTCAAAAAAATTATTTACGCATAAAATTAAAAGGTAATACAAATAACCCATTCGCCTTTGGCGCAAAAGCAACAATCGAAACACCCGACGGACACATTCAAACCCTCGAACTCAACCCAACACGCGGCTATCTTTCTTCTTCCGAACCCATTTTACATATTGGTTTAGGGAAAAATAAAACTGTACAAAAACTGACCGTCGAATGGACGCAAAAAAAGACCACCACATTAACCAATATCAAAGCCAATCAAACACTCGAACTCCAAATCGAAGATGCAAAATCTCCCCCTACATCCACTAAAAAAACGACGCTTTTCTCCGAAATAAACAATGCACAATTCCCCGCTTTTCGCCATTCCGAACTCCCTTTTGACCCTTTTCAAAAAGAAGTTTTATTGCCGCATAAATTTTCTCAATTAGGCCCTGCACTCGCAGTCGCAGATGTGGACGGGAATGGTTTGGACGACATTTTTGTAGGCGGTGCAAAGTACCAAAGTAGCCGTCTGTGGCTGCAACAATCCAATGGTAATTTTGAACGCCAAGCTGAAAATACATTTGAAAAAGATAGCAAATACGAAGACGTACAAGCCCTCTTTTTCGATGCGGATGGCGACAAAGATTTAGACCTCTACCTAGCAAGCGGCAGCAACGAATACGACCCGAATGACCCTGATTTGCAAGACCGTTTATACATTAACGAAAATGGCAATTTCACGCATGATGCAGACGCACTTCCACCCATGCTCGTCACCACAGGAACGGTCAAGGCAAGCGATTTTGACCAAGACGGCGACATGGATTTATTCGTCGGTGGATTGATGCAACAACAAAACTATCCCAATGCCGCACAGTCTTTTTTATTGGAAAATAATAATGGAAAATTTACAGATGTAAGCAATGCAAAAGCCCCTGATTTACAGCAAGTTGGCATGGTAAGAGATGCAACTTGGGCAGACGTGGATGGAGACGGTGATGATGATTTAATGTTGGTCGGAGAATGGATGAACATCACTCTCGCGCTCAATCAAAAGGGTAAATTCACGCTGACCAATCAAGCAAATTTATCGCAAACAACGGGCATGTGGCACGCCATAGAAGCCACCGATTTTGACCAAGATGGTGACATAGATTTTTTCGTTGGCAATTTGGGTTTAAACAACAAATTCAAAAAAAGCGAAGACATTGGTTTCCACCTTTACTGCGATGATTTTGACCAAAACGGCATCAACGACATCGTATTAGGCAAAGAAAAAAACGGCGAACTCCTACCCGTCCGAGGCAGAGAATGTTCCTCCGAACAAATGCCTTTTATCGCCGAAAAATTTCCGACTTACCACGACTTTGCTTTGGCTTCATTAGAAGATATTTACACCCCCGAAAAATTAGAAAATGCCCAACATTTTGAAATAAATATGATGGAAAGTGTTTACCTCGAAAACACAGGAAAAGGCAAATTCAATATCCACAAACTACCCATAGAAGCCCAAGTCTCCGTCATCACCGATTTCCTCATTCAAGATTTCGACCAAGACGGACAATTAGATGTCATATTAGTCGGAAATAAATACGAAACCGAAGTCGAAACCGCCCGCTACGATGCCGGAATCGGCTTATTCCTCAAAGGCAATCAAGGCACATTCACGCCTATCCCCGCCCACCAAAGCGGCTTAAATATCAAGGGCAATACGCGCTCCACAAAAATCATCAAAACGAAAAATAAAAACATCATCGTCACCACTGTCAATGATGGCAAATTAAAATATCATTCATACTGAAAAGGTGCATTAGCACCGACCCCATTTGTAACAATATCACTCACCCCAATTCCAAAGCCGCATAGCGGCGACACCCTTAAAAACCAACGGTTTATCTCCAGTTTTGTAGAGAAAATTCATGAATTTTCTCTACAAAACGAAACACACAAATTACGAACACGAATGAGAGGTATTCATTCATTCAAAATTCACTCATTCACTCATTAAATATGGTACAATTTATAAGTTTTTTAGCATTTACGGCATTTGTTGCGGCTTATGCCACATGGAATTTGCGGAAGGACAAGCTCAACTCAAAAGACGGCTACTTTTTGGGTGGGCGTAGTTTGACGGGCGTGGTCATAGCGGGGTCAATGCTACTCACCAACATCTCCACCGAGCATCTTATCGGCATGAACGGCTCGTCCTATCGCAACGGCGCGATAATCCTCACATGGGAAGTCACTTCTGCCCTTGCTTTGGTCGTTGCGGCGATGTATTTTGTACCACGCTACCTCAAAATGGGCTTGACCACCATCCCCGAATTTCTCGAAAGAAGATTTGACGGACTCACGCGGACGCTCATTGCTTTTTTGCTCATTACCTCCTTTGTCACCACGCTTTTACCCATCGTATTATACACCGGTGCCATCAATATTGAAAGCATCTTTGAAATCTCCGACGTACTCAATATCTCCAAAACGCAGGGCTTGTGGCTCACCGTTTTGGTCGTCGGAATTATAGGCTCGGTCTATGCCATATTTGGCGGATTAAAAATGGTCGTTTACACCGATACCATCAACGGATACGGACTTTTGATAGCGGGTTTGGCAGTGCCATTTATCGCACTTTGGAGCATTGGCGATGGCAATATCCTCACAGGTTTCGTCAAGATATTTGAACACGCGCCCGAAAAATTCAGGGTCATCAGCGACGAGCCTTCTATTGGTGCAGGTTCGCGGGAAGCGATATTACCTTTTAGTGTAGTATTTACAGGTATGATTATCAATCAATTATACTTTTGGACAATGCACCAATCCATCATCCAACGCGCACTCGGCGCAATCAGCCTCAAAGAAGCCCAAAAAGGATTACTCTTTACGGGCGTACTCAAACTACTCATCCCCTTAGTCATCGTACTGCCCGGACTCATCGGATTTTACTATTTCGGCGACAGCCTTTACGACAATCCCGACACCGTATATCCGCTCCTCCTCAAAAAAGTATTACCCGTTTGGATGACCGGATTTTTCGTCGCCGTCGTCATGGGCGCGATACTCAGTACCTTCAATAGTGCCTTAAATAGTGCCGCCACTATCTTCAGTCTCGGCATCTATAAACGCTACTTCAACAAAGACGCGAGCGAATCCCGTTTGGTGTGGATAGGTCGCGTATCGTCTGCCATTCTTGCGGTTTTTGCGATAGGTGTTGCCCCTTTCGTCGCCAATGCCCCCGATGGTCTTTACCAACTCCTCCAACAACTCAACGGCATCTTTTTCATCCCCATGGCAACCGTCATTTTAGCGGCATTTTTCTTCCCCAAAGTCTCCGCTACGGGCGCGAAGGCAGGACTCATATTTGGATTATTATTTTATATAATTATGTATTTTTTCATCGAAGTAGAAATGCACTTTGTACATATTTGGGGCTTAGAATTTGTCCTCAATGTCATCGTCATGCACTTAGTTTCGATGGTCTATAAACGCAAAAATCCTTTCGTGATGACCGATTCCGGTGTAGTAGATTTGACCCAATGGAAATACGCTAAAGCACTAAGTATCAGCTTAGTAGTCGCAACAATTTTGATATACATTTTCTTAGGAAACGTAGGATAAAACACCACACACCGTACCGACGACTTCAGCCGTCGCAACGTAAATTTTGGTATTAAAACTCGTCAGACATTTTGAAAATGTCAGACGAGTTTTAATACCAAAATTCAAGACGCAATTCCCACATTTAAAACAGAATACGATTTCTTATTTTTTTTATATAAAAACAATAAAACGCGAGTAAAAAACTATTTATTTTTTTATAATTTAAAAATATTTATAATAAATTTAAATTAAAAACAAAGCAACCGTAATGACTACTTTAGTTGTCAAATAAATACCTCCACGAGACGCTTGAAACCGTCTATACAAAATTGAAATTTCTTGGTAATATCACCTTTGATTTTACTTATTATAAAGAGGTGATTCACGCCTGAATTTCCCATAAAACTCGTCAGACATTTTCAAAATGTCAGACGAGTTTTATGGGAAATTCAAGACAAAATCTAACAAACAAATACGAATTACATTTTTCATAATTTAAAAATATTTATAATAAATTT
>CALIZI010000062.1 GCA_938028705.1 uncultured Saprospiraceae bacterium
AAGGCATTTTTAAATATAAAAAAATACCTCGTTAGTGATTGACAAGTTCATCCATGTAGTTGATACTTTATACGATATTAATTTTACACAAAGTATCATAAACCCGTTTGGTAAACTTTTCAAGTTTGCTAAACGTGGGCAAGGTACTAAAGTTTGTAACTATCTAAATATCAGTATATTGCTTCTCCGATAGCTATCGGAGACCAAACTTTTTGAAGTTTAGCAAACGGATTTCTAAATGTTGTTTTTCATTTTAAAATAACATAAAAAAGTGTCAACTGCCTTTTCAGAAAATTTAAACATGCCTATTTTTTTATTCTAAAATTGAATTTTTGTATTGAAATTATTTTAATGTAAATAATATTTTTATTTTTAGAATAATTATAAATTATAAAAAATATTTATTTGTTTTTATTTTAATAAAAATTTATAAATAAATATTTTGCAAATAATTATAAATTTAAATTTAAAAGTTGAGTTAAAAAATGCTAATATAAAAATCTTACCTTCCTTTTAACCTTTGGTTTTGCATCCACCTTCGCACACTCGTCTAATGATATAATAAATATCGAATGCTATCAAAAAAAATCTGCGTTCTCCGCTCAATCCGCAAAATCCACGTTCCCAATTGAACTATCGAAAAAAAAAGTGGTTTAAATGATTGAAATACATTAAATTTGCAAGTATGACAGACGCAAGACAATTATCGTTGGAAGAAAATTTTCAGGCAAAAATTGACCAAGAAATCAAAATTGAACCTAAAGATTGGATGCCTGATAAATACCGTAAGACACTGATTCGTCAAATTTCTCAACATGCACATTCCGAAATTGTAGGGATGCTGCCCGAAGGAAACTGGATTACCCGTGCGCCTTCGCTTCGCCGCAAACTTGGCTTATTGGCTAAAGTACAAGACGAAGCCGGACATGGTTTGTACCTATATAGTGCCTGCGAAACGCTTGGTGTAGAGCGCGACAATTTGTTCCGGCAATTGCATTCGGGTAAAGCAAAATACTCAAGTATATTCAACTATCCGACAACGACTTGGGCGGATATTGGTGCGATAGGTTGGTTGGTGGACGGTGCAGCGATTATGAATCAAGTGCCGCTGTGTCGTTGTTCTTACGGACCTTATGCGCGGGCTATGGTGCGGGTGTGTAAGGAAGAATCGTTCCACCAAAGACAGGGTTTTGAGATACTTTTGACGCTTAGTAAAGGTAGCGACGAACAGAAAGCGATGTTGCAAGATGCGGTCAATCGCTGGTGGTGGCCCTCTGTGATGATGTTCGGACCTTCCGACAAAGACTCTCCAAATAGCGCACAATCCATGAAGTGGAAAATCAAGCGATTTACGAATGATGATTTACGTCAAAAGTTCGTGGATGTCTGTGTAGAGCAAGCCGAAATATTGAATGTCACCCTGCCCGACCCCGACCTTAAATATAATGAAGCAAGAGGTCATTACGATTTTGGTGAGATAGATTGGGAAGAGTTTTGGCAAATCGTCAAAGGAAATGGACCTTGCAATCGTCAGCGTATTGCAGCTCGTCAAAAAGCCTATGACGAGGGTGCATGGGTGCGCGAAGCAGCTATGGCTTATGCTGAAAAACAGGAGCAACGTGAAATGTCGCAGGCAAAAGTGGCGTAAAATTATAATGAATGAGTGCATATTTTTAATGCGTTAATGCTAAAATGTTGTAATGTGATATAATTGAAGAAATATTGTAACATTATCGCATTTCAGCATTATTGCATCGGTAATTCATTCATTCAAAATTCAAAATTCATTCATTAACGATGAGTAAAAAGAATTGGCCCCTTTGGGAAGTTTTCATTCGCAGCAAGCAGGGCTTGAATCACAAACATGTGGGCAGCCTTCATGCCGCCAATGCAGATATGGCTATCGAAAATGCCCGCGATGTCTATACGCGACGCAAAGAAGGGGTGAGTATTTGGGTAGTCGAATCTACACATATTACTGCCAACAATCCTGATGAAAGTGAAGAATTTTTTGAGCCGGCTACGGATAAAGTATATCGTCATCCAACCTTTTATGACCTACCGGACGAGGTTAAACATATTTAATAATGTAAAATGTAAAATAATAAATGTAAAAGTGTCGATAGGATATAAAATAATTTACAAATGTATTGTAATGAAATTATTTTATATTTAATAAAAAATTATTTTTTAGTGAAATACTCGCGTTATATCCTTTTACATTTTATATTTATTATTTTACATTTTACATTTCAAAAAAATCATTCCTTTGAGTACCAATCATTTAAATTATATCCTTCGCCTTGCTGATAATGCTATGATTCTGGGTCAACGCCTGTCTGAATGGTGTGGTCATGGACCGATATTGGAGCAGGACATTGCCATAACAAATATAGCTTTGGACTTCATCGGTCAGGCGCGTAATCTGTATCAATATGCTGCCGAAGTAGAAGGCAAGAATCGTACAGAGGATGACTTTGCCTTTCTGCGTGACCCGCTTGATTATAAAAACGTCTTGCTCGTAGAGCAGCCAAATGGCAATTGGGGACAGACCATTATGCGTCAGTTTTTGTACGATAGTTTTAATTTTTATTTTTATAATAATTTGAAAAACAGTACAGATACACAACTTGCTGCGATTGCCGAAAAATCTTTAAAAGAAATCAAGTACCACCTTCGCTACTCCTCCGAATGGGTCGTCCGGCTCGGTGACGGTACGGAAGAAAGCCACCAAAAAATGCAAACCGCCTTAGATGATTTATGGATGTATAGCGGAGAATTGTGTACGCCTGATGCGCTTGACGAAGAAATGCACAAGGCAGGAATTGGTGTGGATTTGGCAGCAATACAGCCCTTATATCAAGAAAAAATCAATACTACATTTGCGAAAGCCACCTTACAAATACCCGATAATAACTGGATGCAGAGCGGTGGCAAGCAAGGCAAACACAGCGAACATCTGGGTTTTATTCTCACAGAAATGCAGTATATGCAGCGTACTTATCCGAATGTGGAATGGTAGAAGTATAGAGGAGGGTGGGAGAGTGCAGAGTATTAGAGTCGCCATAATTTATAGACAGATTAAACAGATAAAATAGCTTTTTATCCGTTTAATCTGTTTTTATTTTTAATAAATAAAAAATGGAATATATAAAAGTATCATTGACTTTAACCCTGATTTGCCTAAGTCTTACCGCTTGTACACAGCAACTTGAAGAAGTCTCGACATCACAGATTTCCAAAAAACAAACCTGCACTTGTGAAAATATGACAGGTGAATGGCTGAACTCCTCCGGCTCTGTTTTGGTCATCGAAAATGTGGACAAAACGGGCAGTATCAAAGGTCATTACCTATCCTCAGTTGGTACAGACGGGCAGCGATTTCCTTTAATCGGTTGGGTCAATCAAAAACCTCACGAAGCGGAAAAAGACAATACGGTAGCGATTACCTTCAGTGTGCGTTGGGGCGAGTATGGCAGCATTACTTCATGGACGGGTTATTGTAAAAATATTGATGATATTCCAACTATCAATACGTCGTGGCATCTTGTTCGCCCCGTTACTGATGAATCGTATGAACATATTTTGACGGGTGGTTATCCGTTTGTACCCAAATAAAAAAAGGGTAGCCTTGTGAGATGACTACCCTAAATCAAAGTTAAAAAACGAGTCTTGAAACTCAAGACTTTATGAGAAACATTTTTAAGTTCAACGTAACCGCTGTAGAGTCAGGGCATGCCCTGACCCTACAGCGGGAATACATTTTGTAGAGAAAATTCATGAATTTTCTCTACAAAATTAAATCGCTATGCACCGCAGGACAAACACCCATCATCCATATTACAAGCTGCCCCTTCCGACATCTGCATCTCCGTTTCACCCGTCTGCGTCTGCGTCTGAGTTGTCTTTATCGTAGAATTTTCCGGCTCTGTACCATCAAATTTACGTTGATGCTCTTGCTTCAAAGTAAACTTAATCGGGTCAACCGCAGCCTTAGAACGCAAGTAATACATGCCCGTTTTTAGTCCTTTTTGCCAAGCGTAGAAGTGCATAGAAGAAAGTTTGGCAAAGTTCGGATTCTCCACAAACAAGTTCATACTCTGACTCTGACAGATGTACGCCCCTCTATCCGCAGCCATATCAATGATGACTTTCTGTTTGATTTCGTAAGCTGTTTTGTACAAGTCTTTCAAGTCTTGCGGTACATCGGGAAAGTCCTGAATTGAACCGTTGGCAGCCATTAAGCGTTGCTTCATATCGTCGTTCCATAGATTGAGGCGGATGAGGTCGTGGAGCAAATGTTTGTTCACTACTACGTATTCGCCCGATAAGGTTCTGCGTGTGTAAATATTTGAAGTATAAGGTTCAAAACATTCATTATTGCCTAATATTTGTGAAGTAGAAGCCGTCGGCATTGGCGCAAGCAAGAGGCTGTTTCGCAAGCCGTGCTTCTTGATGTCTTTCTTCAATTTCGCCCAATCCCAACGGTCGGTCGGAGTCACGCCCCACATATCGTATTGGAGTTGACCTTCACTCGCCGGAGAGCCTTTGAATGACTCATACGCACCCGCCACTTTCGCCTGTGCACAAGACTCGGTGAGGGCAGCAAAATAAATCGTCTCAAAAATTTCGCGGTTCAATTTTGCCGCTTCGGGGCTGTCAAATGGAAAGCGCATCATAATAAAAGCATCCGCCAAACCTTGCACCCCAATTCCCACCGGACGATGACGCATATTTGAGTTTCGCGCCTCTTCAATCGGATAATAATTGACATCAATGACCTTATTCAAATTGCGGGTCACGATACGTGCGACTCGGTACAATTCATCGAAATCATACTTGCCTTTTTCCACAAATTTGCCCAAAGAAATCGACGCTAAATTGCAAACAGCCACCTCATCTTTCGAGGTATATTCCATGATTTCTGTACACAAATTACTGGAACGAATCGTCCCCAAATTCTTCTGATTCGACTTCTTATTTGCCGCATCTTTGTACAGCATATACGGCGTACCCGTTTCTATCTGCGACTCCAAAATCGCAAACCACAATTCCTGTGCTTTTATCGTTTTTCGCGCCTTGCCTTCCTTTTCATATTTATGGTATAATGCCTCAAATTCGCCACCATACGTATCATGCAATTTCGGACATTCATTCGGACAAAACAGCGACCATTCGCCGTCTGCTTTCACACGCTCCATAAAAAGGTCGGGCATCCACATCGCATAAAACAGGTCGCGGGCGCGTTGCTCTTCCTTACCATGATTCTTTTTCAAATCCAAAAAATCAAAAATATCGGCATGCCAGGGTTCCAAATACACCGCAAATGCGCCCTTGCGTTTGCCGCCGCCTTGGTCCACATATCGCGCCGTATCGTTATACACCCGCAGCATCGGAACGATACCATTTGAGCTACCGCCCGTACCTTTGATATAGCTGCCTTTTGCCCGTACATTATGAATACTCAAACCAATTCCTCCGGCAGATTGCGAGATTTTCGCGCAACGTGTCAGCGTCTCAAAAATACCCGAAATCGAATCCTCCGTCATGCTCAACAAAAAGCAACTACTCAACTGCGGACGCGGCGTACCGGCATTAAACAAGGTCGGCGTGGCGTGAATAAACCACTTTTGCGACATCATATTATAGGTCTCAATCGCTGCGTCAATATCTTCGCCATGAATCCCCACCGCCGCACGCATCAACATCTGTTGCGGACGCTCAGTTACACGCCCGTCCATACGCAAGAGGTAAGAGCGTTCAAGCGTTTTGAAACCGAAAAAGTCAAAACTATAATCGCGGTCATAGATAATCGCCGAATCCAATTTATCCGCATTCTTCATAATCAGCTGATGCGCTGCATCGCTAATGAGATTCGCTCGCTCGCCCGTCTCCGGGTCGATATATTTATACAACGCATCAATCGTTTGTGAAAAGGATTTGTCGGTATTTTTGTGCAAATTTGACACTGCAATCCGCGCTGCCAATCGCGCATAATCCGGGTGATTGGGTGCCATCGTCGCTGCCGTTTCTGCTGCGAGATTGTCCAATTCTGTCGTCGTTACGCCATCGTATAATCCCTGTATCACACGTTTCGCAATCTCAATATCCGATACATGATTGGCATCCAATCCATAACATAATTTCTTTACTCTTGCGGTTATTTTGTCGAAACTGACGGCTTCGCGCTTTCCATTTCTTTTGATTACTTTCATAGTGTTTTCCGTTTTAAAACTGTACGGGCGATTTCAATCGCCATATTAGCGAAATTTATAGTTTATTTTTTAACATGGCGATTGAAATCGCCTGTACTATTCTAATTCAATTTATCAGGATTCTTCCCAATCTTTTTTGCGGTCTTCAAACATAGTAGCCAAAGATTTTATAACTTCCTTTTTCATGTTTAATCAGCTTGATTATTAGGTTGTTAGACCATTTTGCTGACGTCAGCAAAATGGTCTGTATTGCGTATAATTTAGTAGATAAAAATCCGAAAAATCCTGTAGCAAAAAACAGTTTGCACTACCTCATTTCAATTCCCCACGAATAATATCCTCCTCCTCATGCTCATGAATTTTACTGATTAATCCATCGGTAATTTCGGTGACTAATTCTTCGAGTTTCTCTGAGTATTCGAGGTATTCTTTCCACAATACATTGTTCAAAAAATCCTCATTTACCCGAACCATGACTGTTGTATATTTTTGCCGATGATAGCGATACGGACGCACCTCATACTTCCGACAAATCGCCACCAGTAATTTTTTATTCCACCTACTCCCTGTACTCAACCTATATTCTACCGGATTTTTATGAATCTCCAATCCGGGATACTTCTTGAGTATGCGGTCTTTGGCAGACATTGCAGCGGATTTTTCGCCATGCGTTTTTGCACCTGCAATGAGGGCTTCTATCTTTTTTATTTTTTGTAATAAATCTTCCATAGAATATGACAAATTAACTCAAAAATTCTCCTTCAACTGAATGGTCATTATCATCGAAATAATATTTTTCTACTTCAAATTTCAACTTGCTCTTTTTTAATAAGGCTTCAATTTTTTTACTGACCTGATACTTTTTTATATATGATTCGGGTTCGTTAATTAAAAATGTATATTCCGTCTTTTCTTCATTTCTGACAAAAAAGAGTTGGACTAAATCAAATAATGAAAACTTAGCGATTTCATCTCCAAATGGATTTGTCGGAAAATATTTATCCTGCCACGGCAGTATCTGCTCAATATTAGCGGGCTTTAAGGCTTTCATAATTTCCTCAAAATCAGAAGTATAGATTTCAAATTCGGTATATTGAATCCGCTCTTCTTTCTGTTTGAGATATTTGTTAGCTCCATCCTTGATAATTTTTTTCAATCTCATTGATGATTTTATTTAATGATTTAGATTTGGGTACAGTCGCTATCAGTATCTTTAATACTTGCGTCTCTAAAAGAAAATGGTCTGTCTTGTAGCGGCTATCTTTAACTGCCGACGGGCGCAAGCCCGAAAAAACACTGTACTGACGACTTTAGCCGTCAAGTGAATGAGCCCGCGACGGCTAAAGTCGTCGGTACGGGCGGGCATCTAAAAGCAAATCGTCATTCCGCACTTGATGCGGAATCTGTTGTGTCTTGGCACGATGTCAGACAAGTGCTTCTGTTTAAAATACTGCTAAAAACCACACAGATACCGCATCGGGGTGCGGTATGACGGTTGATTTTTTAATTCTATTATGTTTATGGTACAACATTTGGTGAGTTTTCTACTTGTTCTTCAAAACAAAACCTTCGAATGAATTTTTCTTTTACATAATCCTTCTTTTTAGAGAAATCGGTACCAACTTCCAACTCATCAAGGTTTATCGAGTAAATACTTTCAAATAGAGACTTTAGTTGGTGATAATCATTATTAAAACTCATGCAAAGCGAGTCATATCTAATGTCTATTAATACGCCTGCGGCTGCTTTAGTATCTTGGTAGAAAAAATTTGAGTTAGGGTTTATCTCACGTAATTTACGTTCCCCTAATACAATATTTTTTGCTTTAACTGTTTCGTCATAGAATACGGCGTAATCGTCATAAATTTCTTTTGGATAGATTTCTACACTTGGGCTTATCATTGTTCTATAAGGAGAAGTCTCCCTCATGTCGATATTATCCACATGGATATGTCTACCATAACATGTTACCATTGCAACATGAAGATTATTTCGTGTTTTTTTGTTGATTTTTGAAAGTTCATTAAAAATGCTCTTCCATGAACTGTAGTTAGCACTATCACTATTGAAAAAGAGATTATTTTTACTTCCATGTGCTTCAATATGAAGTATTAATTCTTCATGTTCATCTACTTCTGTTTTTATTTTGTTTAATATGTTCGAAAAGTCATCCATAGATTTGAATTGAGAATATTTGACTATTATTCTTTCTTCTTCTTTATGGTATAACCTATTGTATTTTGAGATGATTTTATCAAAAAGGTCCTTCCCTGTTCTCCATTCATTTTCATCCAGACTTTCTAAGACATAAATTCTGCTAATCATAATCTTTGTTAATTTTAATGTTGTATTTTAAACGTAGTTGAGTAGATATTTCTTAAAAATCCTCATCAAGCGAAAACACCTGCTTCTCCTTCTCCGCCATCACCCCTGATTTTTGGTAATCGCCCACCCGTTTTTCAAAGAAATTGGTTTTGCCTTGTAGTGAAATCATATCCATCCACGGGAAAGGATTTTCTACGTTGTATATTTTATCATTACCGAGTTGAGCGAGTAGGCGGTCGGCGACAAATTCGATGTATTGGCACATCATTTCGGCGTTCATACCGATGAGGCTGACGGGTAGGGCATCCGATACAAATTCTTTTTCCATTTCGACGGCATTGGAGATGATGCCTTGTACCGTTTCTTTTGGTAACTTATTCTGAATGTGTTGATTATACAGCAAGCAAGCAAAATCGCAGTGCATCCCTTCGTCGCGGGAGATAAGTTCGTTGGAGAAGGTGAGACCGGGCATTAAGCCGCGTTTTTTGAGCCAGAAAATGGAGCAAAACGAACCGGAAAAAAAGATGCCTTCTACGGCTGCAAAGGCGATGAGTCGCTCGGCAAACGAACCATTGTCTATCCAACGCAATGCCCAATCTGCTTTCTTTTTCACGCAGTCGAGTGTTTCGATGGCATTGAACAGGTGGTCTTTTTCTTTGTTGTCTTTGATGTAGGTGTCAATGAGTAGGGAGTAGGTTTCGGAGTGGATATTTTCCATCATAATCTGGAAGCCGTAGAAGAATTTTGCCTCCGTATATTGGACTTCACCGACGAAGTTTTCCGCCAAATTTTCATTGACAATGCCATCACTCGCCGCAAAAAACGCCAAGACATGCTTGATAAAATGACGTTCATTATCGCTGAGATTTTCCCAGTCTTTGAGGTCTTGCGAGAGGTCAATTTCCTCTGCTGTCCATATACTGGCTTCGGATTGCTTGTAGAATGCCCAGATGTCGTCGTGTTGTATCGGAAATAGGACGAATCGGTTGGGATTTTCCATTAAAATCGGCTCGTTGTGTGCTGCTGCTGCGCTCATGGTATTTTTTATTTTGTTTGATGTACCACGCAAGTCATGTTTTGCCACTAAACCTATAAGGTTTTCGGAAACCTTATAGGTTTGTTGGTGTGTAGTGACTTGGTGGTTAATATTTTTTGACAATATAGTCGCTTTTGTCTCATTGCGAACCGAAAGTTCGCGTTATCTATTGGAGACGGCAAAGCCACTGAAAACCCTTCATGTTTTCAAGGCAATGGAGCTACCCATAAATCATCTTTGCGATGTTTATTGAGTAAAAGCTTAGGTTTGGGCAAGCATTTTTGTATTAGCTTGCTGTAAGATTGAAAAGAGATTGATGATGATTGTGTTAAGCGAAGCTAAATGCTCTGAATTGTAAACACAAAAGTAATAAAAATCAAAAAAATGTTATAACGAAGTTACTAACATTATGTGGATAACTTTTTTAATTAATTGATAAGCAATGATTTGTAAGTGTTTTTAAATGTTATTAACAATGTTGGTAAGTGAATGTGGAAAACTTTTTAAAATATACGCAAATTATTCAAATAGTTGAATGAAACAAAGCTAAACAGATGAATTTGAATTTTACAAATAACTCAATTTGCGGATAACCGCGAACTTGAGCAAATTCTAAAGTGCTGTTATTTCGCACAAAAATATTTTCTAAAAAAGAATACATAAAATACAAAAACAAACCCTAATTTTGCATGATTCAAATAGATGAAAATTAAATTTATTTATGCATACATACAATAAAAAATTTTACCAAGAATACGGATTGAAAGTCACCGAAGATATTGTGAGAGAACCGATTTCGGATGCAGCACAAGAGGCTTATGACCATACTCACTATCTTATTTTTAGTGGAACAGGAACAAAGGCGGATATTCCTGTGCTAAAAGATTATATCCGGCAATACCCTGATGTTCCGGCATTTAAGAATCACTTGTCGGGATTGTACAATCAGCTGGGAATGAAAGTGGAATCTAAAAGACTGGCTATAGAAATTATTAACATCCATCCGGATTATAAATTTGGAAGAATTAGTCTGGCAAATATATGTATTGAAGATGGCAGCCTTGATATGGCGAAAAAAATGTTGGGTGAACCAAGAAATATTACAGCCTTTTATTCCGGTGCCGAGATATTTCATTACAGCGATTTTATGGCTTATCATTCTGTAACAGGGATGTATGAAATGGAAATCGGCAATAGAGATGCCGCAGAGAAAAATCTTGAAATACTAATTGATTACGACCCCGACCATGGAGCCACAGAAATACTGGCATCGCACATCATCAAAAGGAGCTTTCAAAGTACTCAAAAACGTATGAAAGCTGACAAAGTCATTAAGATTGAAGTGGACTCCTTCCCGACTTACACACCTGCACAGACAGATATTCCACCCAAACTGAACCACGAAGAACTTGAAGCCTTTTATTTGTACTCAGAAAAGGAACTTCCCAAGGAAATCATGGGGGATATCATGCAACTTCCCCGCGAAACACTTATTGCCGACCTTGAAGCCATATTGGAAGACGGTATTCGTCGCTTCGATTATTTTCAAGAACAAATTTTTGATGATTTTAATGAATCAGAGCAAAGCTTTATGGTTCATGCAGCGTATTTTTTGGGCGCATTGGAAGCAAAAGAAAGCCTAAATACTCTACTTAATGTATTTCGGCAAGGGGAGGAATTTCATGAATATTGGTTTGCAGATTATTTTGAAGGATATTTTGAGGAACCTCTATTTTTAATCGCAAAAAACCAACCTGAAGCCTTGAAAAATTATACACTAGAACCCAATCAGTATCATGCTCCACGCACAATGGCATTGGAAACACTCGTACAGATAGCCTTACATTCGCCGGATAGGTGCGAGAAAATTGTGAAATACATTAAAGAAATATGCGATTACCATTTTGCTCGTCCTGACGATAAAGGTATTATTGATACCGATTTTCTTACAGATCTAGCGGGCGTACCTACGCCGCTTCGTGATGTGTCGCTTCTGGATTATGCCCGACAGATTGATGAGCGTAATTGGTTGGGATACATGGTGTTCGGTGATTTAGAAGAAATCAGAAGAGAAACCAATCTACCGCCCGAAGCCGCTGACCTCAAGCCGATGCCTTTGGATATTTATGAATTTTATAATGGGAAATACATAGAGCGGAGAGACCAGTACAAAAAATTTGAGGACATAGAAAAGCGGATGAACTCAAAAGTAACGAGGTATATGACCGATATAGTGATAGACAGAATCTCTCGTCGGGTTCCACAACCAAACTATTCTTACAGAGAGGATTACCCGCCCGAACACTCCCGCCAAGAATATCAAGAACCTGTTGTGAATATCGCACCCAAAATCGGACGCAATGACCCTTGCCCCTGTGGTAGCGGTAAGAAATATAAGAAGTGTTGTTTGAAGAAGGCAAGCTGATGATTTTTGATTGCTTTTGAAATTCGTTACCTTTACGAAAAACAAGATAAAATGGGCTTACATTCCGTCGAAATACACAATTTTAAATCCATAAAATCCAGCGGACCAATTCGCTTGGGTGCGATGAACGTGTTGATTGGTGCGAATGGTTCGGGAAAAAGTAATTTTATTAGTTTTTTTAAATTACTAAAAAAAATACATGAAGGGAATTTTCAATTTCATGTAGCAAAAAATGGTCGGGCGGATGCTTTTTTGCATTTTGGGTCGAAAAATTCTGACTTTCTCGCAGGCGAAATACTTGCTGATAATCAGAAGGAAAAGTATCAGTTTCGATTGGTGAAAGATGCAACTATCAATCTATTTTTTAATGTAGATAATTACCTGACAAGAGATAATTTGAATGATAAATGGAGTGCCATAAAAGTAAATACTCCTAATGGGCATCGAACTTTCGAAAGTTATATTGCTCGTTCAAATGGAATTTCGGAAAACGGAAATCAACGCAAAGTACCAACAGTTTTTGATTTTTCCATTTATCATTTCAATGATACAAGTTTCAATGCTAATATAAAGAATCCTCCGAATATAACAGATTATGCTTACTTACATGAAGACGGTGGTAATCTTGCTGCATTTTTGTATCGTTTGTCACTTACTGAAAAAGCAAGATTCGAGTACATTGAAGAAACGGTAAGGTCAATCGCGCCATTTTTTGATAAATTTTATCTCGAACCGGACGATATAAATCCGAATCAAATCTTTCTGCATTGGCAAGAGAAAGGAGCATCATCATTATTCAACGCTCATACTTTCTCCGACGGTACTTTGCGTTTTATTGCACTTGTTACGGCATTGCTTCAACCTAAACCTCCTGAAACTATTATTATTGACGAACCTGAACTTGGTTTACATCCCTCTGCAATAGGTAAACTCGCGGCAATTCTACAAAGTGCGTCTGTAAAAACACAAATTATTATAGCAACACAATCCGTGGATTTAGTCAGTCAGTTTTCAGCAAATGATATCATTGTCGTTGATAGGGAACGACACCAAAGCCCACAACTTGTTCATACCACATTCAAAAGACAAAGCGAAAAAGAATTGGAACATTGGTTAGAAGATTATTCCGTAGGTGAGTTGTGGGAGAAAAATGTAATAGGAGGACGACCATGAGAAAATCGCATCAATCATAGCCAAAGAAATCGGCATCCAAACCATCCGAAAAAAATGCCCACGCTTCAATGCGTGGCTTGACAAAATTATTCAAAAAATGACCACAACATAAAACCTGTACAGACGACTTCAGCCGTCTCAAACAGAACACCTGACGGCTAAAGTCCTCAGTACAATGTTCATTATTTTTAAACATTAATAACGAAAAAACGGAGGCATTGCCGACACTCACCGTCAGCCGTTCACCGTCTATCGTCCACCGTAAAATATGTACGACAAACTACTCTCCCCCCTCGATTTAGGATTTACCACCTTAAAAAACCGCGCCCTCATGGGGTCGATGCACACCATGTTGGAAGAAGCGCCGAATGGCTTTGAACGTGCCGCCGTATTTTATGCCGAGCGTGCGCGTGGACAAGTTGCGCTCATCGTGACAGGTGGTATCTCGCCCAATGAAGAAGGTTGGGTCGCGCCACACGCTGCCAAGCTGACCAATGCAGAGGAGATTGCCAAGCACCAACTCATCACCAAAGCCGTACACGACGAAGGTGGCAAAATCTGTATGCAAATCCTCCATACCGGACGCTATGGCTACCACGATAAAGTCGTTGCGCCCTCTCCTATCCAAGCACCGATTAATTTTTTCGAGCCGCGCGAAATGACGACTGACGATATTGAGCGCACGATTGAGGACTATGCCAAATGCGCCAAACTCGCCCAAGAAGCGGGTTACGATGGTGTAGAAGTGATGGGTTCGGAAGGTTATTTGATAAATCAATTTATCGTAAAACGCACCAATCATCGCACAGACGAATGGGGCGGTGCGTATGAAAATCGCATGAAATTTCCTATCGAAATCGTCAAGCGAGTACGCGAGCGTGTGGGTGAAAATTTCATCATCATTTACCGTCTGTCGATGTTGGATTTGGTGGAAGACGGTAGTACCTGGGAGGAAGTCGTACAACTTGCTAAAGAAATAGAAAAAGCCGGTGCGACTATCATCAATACGGGTATCGGCTGGCACGAAGCGCGAGTGCCGACTATCGCTACGCCTGTGCCACGTGGCGGTTTTGCGTGGGTCACGAAGCGCATGATGGGCGAGGTCAATATCCCACTCATCACGACGAATCGTATCAATATGCCCGATGTGGCAGAGCGTATTTTGCAAGATGGCGCGGCAGATATGGTGTCGATGGCACGTCCTTTCCTTGCCGACGAAAATCTGATGCTCAAAGCCTACGAAAATCGCGCCGACGAAATCAATACTTGCATCGCTTGCAATCAGGCTTGCCTTGACCATACCTTCGGCGGACAGGTCTGTTCTTGCCTTGTGAATGCCCGTGCTTGCCACGAAACGGAATTGAATTTTTTACCCACAAAAAACAAGAAAAAAATCGCCGTAGTAGGCGCAGGACCTGCGGGAATGGCTGCCGCGACATTGGCTGCCGAGCGTGGTCACGAAGTCCATTTATACGAATCGGAATCGGAAATTGGTGGTCAATTTAATATGGCAAAAGTCATTCCCGGTAAGGAAGAATACGGCGAAACGATACGTTATTATGGCAAAATGATTGAGAAACATGGCGTACAGTTGCACCTCAATACGCGGGTGGATAAAGCGATGTTGCTTGCCGGCGGTTTTGATGAAATTGTATTGGCAACGGGTGTTACGCCGCGTCGATTGAACATACCGGGTATCGAACATTCAAAGGTTTTGGATTATGCCGAAGTCTTGTATCAAAACAAACCCGTTGGTAAGCGTGTCGCGCTGATTGGTGCGGGTGGAATTGGTTTTGATATGGCGGAATTTTTGGCGCATGAAGGCGAATCGCCGAGTCTGCATGTCGAACATTATATGAAGGAATGGGGCGTGGATATGAGCTACCAAAAAGGCGGTGCCAATACCCCTCCACAACCTGCACCTTCTCCACGCGAGATATTTTTGCTGAAACGTTCCGGCGGAAAACATGGTAAAAATTTGGGTAAAACAACGGGTTGGATTCACCGCGCCAGCCTTAAAATGAAGAAGGTCAATATGCTCGCCAATGTCACTTACGAAAAGATTGACGATGACGGTTTGCATATCAATGTCGGTGGTGAATATCAGGTCTTAAAGGTCGATAATATCGTCGTGTGTGCCGGACAGGTCGCACTGCGCGATATGTACGAGGAACTGCAAGCTGCAGGGAAATCAGTCACGCTGGTAGGTGGCTCGAATGAAGCATCGGAACTAGATGCGAAACGGGCGATTAAGGAGGCTAGTGAGTGGGCTGCGGGGGTTTGACGTGCTTCAAAAAGCATAATTCGACTGGTTCTTTTATCCAGTTAAAAGTGCTTTTACTTAAAGTGGATAAAATAATATCTTTATAATTTTGATTATGAATTAATTTATCGTATGCTCTTAACGAAAATATATACAATTCTGGTATCTTGAAGTTGGGTGTAATTAAAAATAAAACAAATGAGCTATTATACTCTTTCTGGAATTAGAAACATTTCTAAATTTAACCAACCAATAGTAGAAAACAAGAAAAGAAACATCTTATCAAATAAAAAAACGGTGTTTCTTTCTCATAGCCATAAAGACGCTGATATTGTAAAGGATGTAATTGCTTTTTTATTGTCAGTGGGCATCTATGTTTATGTGGATTGGTTAGACCCGACTATGCCTAAAGTAACCTCAGCCGAAACAGCGGATAAAATCAAAAAGAGAATTGTTCAATGTGAAAGATTTGTAGTCTTATTGACTGAAAAATCTAAAGAGTCAAAATGGGTTCCTTGGGAATTAGGGTTTGCGGATGGTAGAAAAGCTATTGAGAACATTGGAATATTACCAATTAAAAGAAATAGTTATACGCAAGATTCCGATTTTAAAGGATTGGAATATATAGAATTGCATACTACTATACATGACTCAAAAAACCCAAGAAAAAACGTCTTGCTGAATTTATTTCAGCATCTCCCGAGCGATGGAAAACTGTTGATGAAAAATGCTCTAATGTGTTGATTCGTAGAAAGTTGCAAAATTTTATCTCACACTTAACATTGTGCTGGTAGCTTGGGAGATTCTGAAATAAATTCAGAAAGACTATCTATTTTTAGGTTCATGTATAGTAGTATGATAGAATTGTATCCAATCATCAAAATAGGAAAAAATGATAGTAGATCAGCACCTGCAATATTTCCACCTAACAGAATTGCAGGAAAAGGCAAGTGGTTAAAAGAGGGATGGTTAAATACTAGTAAAGTAATATTCTAATGGATGAGAAAAAGTTAAAACACTTAGAGTTCATACAGAACATCATTACAAGAATGAATACTAATTCTTTTCAAATCAAAGGATTAGCCATTACTATAGTTTCAGCTCTGTTGGCAGTTTATGCTTCAAGCAAGAATATTGATTTTATCGCATTGGCTATTTTCCCCTCAATAGTCTTTTGGTTTCTTGATACATACTATTTATGGCAAGAAAGAAAATTTAGGGGATTGTATAATGATGTAGCTGGTGTAAGCAAAAAACCAAATGAAATTAAGTTATTTGAGATGCGACTTGATTTATACAAAGGGAAAAAGTATTCATACTTCAATGTTTTTATTTCAAAAACAATTTGGACAATATATTTGCCAATTATCATTTTGTTACTTGGTGCTTTTGTTTATCTAAAATACCTCTAATATGTCAGATAAAGAATATTTTGTTTCCTCCGAAGTTATCAGAGAAAGAGTTAAGAATGCTACTCCTGAGAAGATTCGAGAATATATAAAAGAATATGGAAGACTATCTGTTAGATTAGCTTTTTTTCACAATGCCGTAATCGAAAAATTAAAGTTACCTAAAATTCAAGGCTACCCTCCTGGCATTTTTATATCATATCGTTGGGAAAATGACGAGCATAAAAAATGGGTATTGAGCCTTGCAAACTATTTAAAAGGGATAGGTTACAAAGTATTTTTAGACCAATATGATGTAGATTTAAATCCTGAATCATTTCATGAAATACCTAATTTTATTTCTTCAATTGCATCTTGTCATTACTTTTTAATTGTAATATCTCCTGGCTACTTAGACAGAGTTCTTGCAAGAAAAGGGCAAACAAGCTGGGTTTTTGATGAATACCAACAAGCTTTGCATTTAGTAAAATCTGGTAAATTAAAACTAAGAGCAGTTGTTGTAGAAGGGAATGAGTGGCTAAATGTTTGTGATTCCTTTAATACCGTAAACTTAAGTAGTTATAATGAAGACTTTAGTCGCATACATCAAATTTTTCCTACCTATCAAAAAGTTGTTTTGTCAGATGATGAAAATAATAAACTCATAGAGTTCTTGCAGAAAATAGATGACCTTCAAAAATTAAATTCATTCAAATCCGCATTAGAATTAATTCATTCAAACCGAAAATTCCTTAATTATTTTGAGGTCAGACTTAGGCAAATGAAATCTCTATTTTATTTGGGAGAATTTGATAAATCTGCATCAATAGCTATTGAGATAATTAATGAACCAGAATTAGAATTCCAAACCATAATTGAAATAGTAGAAATATTATATCGTTGCAAAAAATATGAACCTGCGCTAAAAAAACTTGTGTTGCTGAGAAAGGCTCTCAAACATAGAGACACTTTTAATGTAAGAAGTGACAATTTAAATATGCGAGTTAATTATTTTGACACTTACCCTTCTTTAGTTGACGAATCATTTATCCTAATGTGTCATTTTCTGATTGGAAATATTTTAGAAGATTTAGGGTCTTATATTGGAGCAGTTAATCATTTTAAATATTCGTTATCAAAGATTAATAATGAAAACCATGTAGACCAATCAACATTGTTGAATAATATAGGTTTTGCTTATAAAAACGGCAGAATGTATGAAGAAGCCATTTATTTTTTCAATAAGTCTATAGAAAAAAATCCAAACCATGTCCTTCCATATGAAAATTTGGCAATATCACTTCGGGAAATTGGAAAAAAGTCAGAAGCTCTAAGTATAGCAAGCGCATTAGATAAGTTTCCAGATTATGGGGCAAAATTCTTAAATCTCGTAAGATTTATCCAAGCAGACGAACCATTGAATCATATACCAGAGAAAAATGACTTGCTAAATATTACTACATATAGTTGCAGTAGCTGTAATGCAGAATATAGTATTGATTCAGAAGTTCATAAAATATGTGGTGATTGTGGTTCTATAGAATTAAAGCAGAATAAATATTGTAAATTTTGTTCTAATGATGGAAGCATCCCATTATTTATGCTGAAAATTCCCGCATTGGCAAATGTGCTTTGTCCGATTTGTTTAAAGGGAGAAATCAATACTACACCTAATAAATAAGGCTTCATGCGGTACACCGTGCCAGGCACTGAAGCCGATGTTGGACGAGACCTCCGGTTGATATTGTCAGAATGTACTGGGAACAAGCCGTTGAAATTCAAGGTATTGAACAGAAAAATGGTGTTTTTGAAATGAAGGTAATTAAACGTGCCGCTTGATTAATATTTTTGTTTTTTTGCATAAAAAAATATAACTTGCAAGAAATCAATATCAAAAAATGCTAAATTCGTTATACATCAAAAATTTTCGGAATCTGGAAGAATTGACCATTGAGTCATTGGGTCGGGTCAATTTGATTACCGGGAAGAATAATACGGGGAAGTCGAGTGTGCTGGAGGCGGTGGCTTTGTGGGTGACTGACGGGAATCTTCACCTATTATCAAGAATGATTTATGATAGAGGTGAGTTTATTGAGGGAGACTATACAAATCCAATACAATCCAATATCAAATCATTTTCCTCTATATTTACAAATAGACATGTAGGTTATGACCTTAAAGACAGTATAAGAATTGGCACTTCGCCAACTAATTCACTATCATTAAAATTTTCAAAACATCAACACAAGGATTTCTTTAAAGAAACAAATGACCCTATTTACGATCAGCGTGAGTTGATTTCTTTTGAAAGTTTTAACCATGCGGAAAAACGCATGCGTGGGTTGCACATAGAGGAGGTACTTCCAATAGAACAATATCTTAATTTAGAATTCTCAGAGTTCAAATTTGTATCGTCTCAACAAATAAATAGATTAAATGATGACAATCTATTCGACAACATAGCTCTAACAGAAAAAGAACAATATGTCATAGATGCTCTCAGAATTATTGAACCGAAAACACAAAGAATTGCATTTGTACAACAAAATGGACACCGAAAAGCCGTCATCAAATTAAAAGATACTTCTGAGGTTCTTCCTCTTCAAGGCATGGGTGACGGTATCAACCGCATACTCACCATTATCTTAGCATTGGTCAATTGTGAAAAAGGCTATTTATTGATAGATGAATTTGAAAACGGTCTGCACCACACCGTTCAAGAGCAATTGTGGAGAGTGATTTTTTATTTGGCGGAAAAATTGGATATTCAGATATTTGCGACGACGCATAGTTGGGATTGTATTGCGGCTTATGAGAATGTTTTGAATGATGAAGAAATTAAAACAGACGGTAAATTGATTCGATTAGAACATAAAAACGATAAAATCCGTGCCGTAGCCTATCGCAAATCACAACTCAAATCCGCTACCGATTTTGGTATTGAAGTTCGTTAAAAAATGAGACCACAAGAGCCGTTCAAACAACAATTACTCGTCGAAGGAAATGACGACCAACACGTTATATGGGCATTATGTCAAAAATTCCGTATTCCACAAACTTTCGAGGTTATCGACTGTAAAGGTATCGACAAATTGTACCGTCAAATTGGAGGTCGAATTCTCAGCCCTGATACCGAAACACTCGGAATTATCATTGATGCAGATGAGGATTTGGCTGCCCGTTGGCGACAATTGAAAGCTAAATTGGACTTGGATATTCCCGATTTACCCAATGATTTCCCAGCAAACGGACTCATTCACCAACCGGAAAATAACACTAAAATCGGCGTTTGGATAATGCCCGACAACAAGCTCGACGGCATGTTAGAAGATTTCATAAGTTTTCTTGTGCCGGAAAATGATGGCTTGTTTCCCAAAGTCCAACAACACATCCAACACATTGAGAATCAAGGCTTACATCAATACAAAGCTATTCATCAATCCAAAGCCCTCATACATGCGTGGCTTGCTTTGCAGGAAGACCCCGGCACACCAATGGGCTTGGCAATTACCAAGCGATATTTGACTACTGACGCAGCAAAATGTGCGGATTTGATTCAATGGCTAAATGATTTATTCAACTCTTGAATCTACATTACACGCTTCATTTGCAAAAAAAGCCAAAAACCCCTACCTTGAATCTACATTTAAAAATATCATCAATATGAAAGGCATTCATTTTCTCACAGATTCAGACAATAATAAGGTAGCGGTACAAATTGACCTGCGAGAGCATGGCGAGTTGTGGCAAGATTTCTATGATTTATTGTTGGTAGAGGCAGCTAAAGATGAAGAGAGCGATTCTTTGGAAGATTATTTAGAAAAACTCGAAAAAAAGGAGTTGCTCAATGAAGAAGTACAAGGTACAAATTAAGCGAACTGCACAAAAGCAAATTGATAAACTCCCTTTGTCGGTTGCACGTAGAGTCGTTTCCAAAATACGCGACTTGTCCGATAATCCACGTCCTGCGGGTAGCCGAAGAATAGTAGGTTCGGAAAATACATGGAGAATACGAGTTGGCAATTACCGAATATTATATACGATTGAAGATGATATTTTGTTGGTGGAGGTCATACGTGTGCGACACCGTAAAGATAGTTACGATTGATATGTATTTGCTGATAAATGTTGAGAAATCTGAAGTACCCGCTCCACCTGTTCCAATTTTACGGTAGGAAAATTATCCAAAAACTCCGTAACGGTTTCATCATCTTCCAGATAGTCAAACAGGTTTTTAATCGGTACGCGCGTACCCATGAATACGGGTGTACCGCCGAGAATTTCCTTATCAATATTAATAACTTTTTGCATAATCAGTCTGTTTGAATGGTAATTTACATCAATTCTGTTGAAATTACAAAAAGCCCCATACATTCTCTATCTTTGTTGCGTGAAAATGTATCAAAACAATGATAACCTCCACAGCAAAAATATTCTACAGAAAGAGGTTTATCGTAGCGCAAATTCATGAATTTGCGCTACGATAAACCCCTTTTTGTCTTTTACAGTCACCTTTTTTTACGAATAATTAAAATGTCTTGGTCGGAAAACTCCATCCAAGCAAGGTCATATACACAGTGATAACGTTTGCCTTCGCGATTATAATAAATCCCTGTGATCAATGTGTTCGCCAAATTACAAATTACAAATCGAACGCGAGTAATTTATTTATTTTTATTTTTGTAAATAATTAAATTTTAAATTAATACAAATTAAAATTATATTTAATTAATAATCAAAAAACACTCAATACTCAATTTGGCGAACATATTGTGTGATGTATTTGAAATTAAACCCCAAGCGCGATAAGTCCAACTTTGATACTTTGAGTTTCTGTTTTTTCTCTCCTTCAAACAACTCGGTTAATATTTTCCGGTTGCGTTCCAACACCTTATTGACGGCTGATAGATGCCTTAGAACAGGATTTGGTACTACGCCGATATAGCTATGCGACCATCAAATCTTATAAAATGCATCTACGGCAGTTGCTTTGGTTTTATAATGACAAACGTCCTTCGCAAATCACTTTGAAGGAAATTAAGGGTTTTTTGTACCATAAAATCACTAAGGAAAAAATCGCGGAAAGCACACAAAATCAAGCAATTAATGCCATTAAATATTTTTATGAAAATGTGGTGGGCAGAGAGAAAATGTTTATTGACCTCAAGCGTCCGCGCAAGGTAAAAGCACTGCCCGGTTACCTCTCAACTGATGAGGTCGGTCGCTTACTCAAAGCCACTAATAATATCAAACATCGCGCTATCTTGATGGTGATATATGCCGGTGGTTTGCGCCTCTCCGAAGTCATCAATCTTAAAATCTCGGACATCCGTAGCGACCAAAACCACATCCGCATACAGGAGGGCAAAGGCAAAAAAGACCGCACGACTCTACTCTCTTCTGTGCTACTCAAAACCCTACGCGATTACTACCGAGTCTATAAGCCCAAATATTATCTTTTTGAAGGGCAAAACGGCGGACAATACAGCAAGCGTAGCGTACAGGCGATTATGACCAATGCTGTCAAGCAATCCGGTATTCGGCATGCTACGCCTCATACACTGCGCCATTCTTTTGCTACTCATCTCGTACAACAGGGCGTAGATATTACCTATGTCAAGGAATTGCTCGGACACGGCAGCATCAAAACCACCGAAATATACCTACATCTCTCCCAAAAAGACCTCAGAAAAATCAATAGCCCCTTGGATAATTTGGATATATAATGTATTTTTATCCCGTTAATAGCTTCAAGAGGATTTACTACGTCCTTTTTATCCGTAAATATCTACTTTTGAAGTATCTGAATGGAAAATAGACGCAATGCGTGTATTTTTAAGTTCTCGGCAAGCAAAGAAAAATAAAGAACCTATCCAATATCATGCGTCTTTTTCATCTATAGTTCGTGTATTAAGAAAATTCAATTATGGAAGTAAAAGAAATTTGGGCAACCTTCAATGAAGAATTAAGAAATTACGTAATGCGTAGAGTTAAAGATGAGCAAGTTGCTGATGACATTGTCCAAGATATTTTCGAAAAAGTTATCAAAAATATTCGAAAATTGAATACTGTTGAAAACTTGCAAGAGTATTTATACAAAATGGCTCGTAATGCAGTAGTGGATTCCTTTCGTTCAAAGAAATTGAAATTCGAAAAATTTACTCCATATAAAGTTGATAGCCCTACAACATTTTTAAATGAGAATTTAGAGGAATCTAACACAGAATCGCTTAACAACATTATCTCTAAATGCTGTATAACACCATTTATCAATAAATTACCTGCTAAATATCGAGATGCATTAATGGCTTCTGAAATCAATAATATGAGTCAAAAAGAGTTGGCAGAACATCTCAATATTTCCTACTCAGGAGCTAAATCACGTGTTCAAAGAGGGAGGGAAAAATTAAAAAATTTGCTTCAAGAATGTTGTAATTTCGAACACGATAACTACGGAAACCTTATCCAAAAAAACTCAGAGAATTGTAGTTGCTAAGATTCTTTGCGTCTTTTTCTAATTTCAGACGTGATAAGGGCGATATCATTTTTTTAAACTTTAAAATTTTATTTATGAAAAAGTTTTTTGTCCTTTTAATCATGTTAGCAGGTTTTTTTACCACTGATGTAAATGCACAATCCTGTTGTACACCTAAAAAGAAATGCAAACCTGCTGTATGCTGCCCAACTACTCCAACTTGCTGTAAGGATACAAAAAGTATGGATGGTTCTGCCAAAACAGTAAAAGCCAAAGCAGTAATTTCTCAGCAAGAAAATTCTACCCCATTAAAACAACCAAAGCAGCCTGTAAAGAAGGAAGATAAAATAGCTGTTGCAAACAAGGTGGAATAAGAAAAATCAGATTTCAGATTTTTTATTTAGACCTACTAATTTGTAGGTCTTTTTTTTGACCATGCTGCGTCTTTTTTTGTAACACTCCGTGTAATTAGTAAATCATTTAAACATGCTCTTAAAATAAAACAATTATGAAAGTAGCAATTATAGGGGGCGGTCCAATAGGGATGGCCGCCGCCGCACATTTAGCAGAACAAAGTATTGCCTTCGAAATATTTGAAGCAGGAGATTCTATCGGACATAATATTTTATCATGGGGGCATGTCCAACTTTTTTCGCCTTGGGAGTATAACATGGATGTTGCAGCGAAAAGATTATTATCTAAAACGAATTGGAAATCACCAATATTAGAAGAGTTGCATACGGGGAATGAATTTGTAGAAAAGTAGTATCATGTAAATAAGTCAGGGTATTGTTGTGTTGTAGTAATTTTTTGATATATGACATTATGGAGGTCAGTCATTCGTTTATGGTTGAGTCTATCTAAGATATATGCATAAGCGTTTATGCCTAACTTTTTACAAGTT
>CALIZI010000063.1 GCA_938028705.1 uncultured Saprospiraceae bacterium
TGATTATTTAGCTAAAATTATGAACTTAAATAGTTGAGTAATTTTAGTCCTGTCAAATAAATAAAAAAATAAATTAAAAGATTATACTTTTTGTTAAAAGCTAATTATCAGATAATTAAAGTACCTGAGTAGTTACAAATATGGTTATGAAATATCAATTTGCCAGAAAGCAACCTTAAAGATACTTGATAAACAACTCGAACTATTCGATATTTTTTTTGAAAATAATCCTAATCTAAGTGATGTGCAAAAAGAAGGGCTTGCTCAATTCAAAAGAGGCTTAAACACAATGATTTCCGGGATGTTTATAGTCATAAATAATGAGTACCTGAACTACGAACAAGATGATATTTGCTCTTTGGGTGAAGTCTTTTTTGAATTTTATAATAAAAACCGAAGCAGAATTGATGATGACTCTAAAAAAGAGTTTGATAATTCGACAAAAAAACTAAACACCGAAAGTCCACTTAAATGTATCAGAAGAGTTGCGATTTTAAAATAGAAAAATATGCCAACTTAATCACCAAAACCAAGCCCGTCATTCCACACTCCAACGCGGAATCTGTCAAGTCTTGGTACAATGCTAAATAGAATAGTCTGATTTTGTTGAGTATCGGGAGAGAGGTATTTGGGTAGGAATAATCGAGTGGTTTCTTGTATGTTCATTTAAACAGGTCAAAAAAGTGGTCATCAATGAGTTGCTTAATATCCGCATCAATATCCTTTTGAGCATTGACGAGTTGTTCACCAAATACAAACAGCGCATCCTCAAATACCGCTTCTTCTTGTTGCGGCACTTGCACCAAGTCAGTTGCTACCTTGTGGTCAGATGTATATGGTATGTCTTTTTCGTCAAAGTTCATATATGCAATTTACATAAATTCACGTCAAATTCCAAAACCTTCAGTATAAAATGATACTAAAAACCGCCCATATCTCACACTACGCTACGACATCACGCCTTATTTGCCTTCACAAGCGCGTTGGTCGCCCCCATTTGTAAGCAAGTCCTCCCCCGTCCACCACTTTAGTCGCATAGTTCCGATAATTATCGGAATCACCCTCACCCTCAAACCAAAACGTCTTTCTGAAATAAATTCAGCAAGACGGTTGCTTTTTGGTATTTTATTTTTGAGGTGTTTATGTTATTTCGTGTCGGTTCTTTTTTTGGTTTTGTCTATTTGAATAATTTTAATATATTTGTGATAAAATAATTTATAGATAAAACTCATCTACTTTATGAAACCTGTCGAAAATAGAATTGTCAACCTTCTCAATGAAAAGTTGGAGGCTTTGGAAAAACACTTTGATGCGGATGTTATTGCTTACTACGGACCAATAATTGACGGGAATGAAAATCTTTTGCTTAGAATCGTTGAAGATTTGGCGGAAGATGTCAATAAAAGAAACAATTTATGTATCGTTTTGACGACTAATGGCGGAAGTGCTATTGCCGTCGAAAGATACGTCAATATCATCAGGAAACACTATGACGAAATTACCTTTATTGTACCAGATTATGCGTATAGCGCGGGAACGATATTTTGCATGAGTGGCGACCACATTTATATGGATTACTTCTCGGTTTTAGGACCAATTGATCCACAAGTTCAAAACAAAGAAGGGAAATGGGTAGCAGCTTTGGGCTATTTGGATAAGGTCAATGAAATGCTTGAAAAAGCCAAAACCGATGAATTGACTCAAGCCGAATTTCTTATTTTGAAAGATATTGATTTAGCGGAATTAAAGGGCTATGAACAAGCAAAAGAATTGACCATTGATCTTTTGAAAAAATGGTTGGTCAAATACAAATTTAAAAATTGGGATAAGCATCAAACAGATGCCGATAAAAAAGGACAGCCTGTTACTGATGAAGAAAAAGAAGCAAGAGCAGGGGAAATAGCCGATAAACTCAGTAATAACAATATCTGGAAATCACATGGAAGACCCATTAATATTGAAACAATTACTCAATTTCTACGTCTTAAAATAGAGGATTATTCTGATATGCAACAAAAAAGGGATGTTATTCGTTCTTACTACGAACTCCTCTCGGATTATGTGGCTAGAGAACGATACCCTATTTTCATACATACCCGTAAATTTATTTAATATGGAATCTAACATTACTCAGAAACTTCAAAACACGCTCAAAGAGCAAGCCCAAAAATTTGAGGCAGATTCAAAGATAAAAGAATACGAGGATGCTATCATCTTCTTTGAAAAACTCGTCGAAGAAGGCTTAGTCAAAAGAAGAGGCTATAATCTGATGACGATAGATAAGGCGCATTTGACAGGTCATACCTTCAATGTGCGTACATAATGATTACTCACAAAAAATAAAATTTAGAAAAGTCGGTGCGGGTTTCGTATCGGCTTTTTTTGTACTGTGATTCTCCCCCGCTACAGCATCCTGACTTGTTTGCCTTCAGGCGCATCATTCCGAGCATCACCTCGCAATGATATTTTCAGAAAACCATCTCGTTGATATCAACGACATGATCTAAGGAAGAAGTAAAACACTCACAGTTTAATAAATTCCAAAGGTGTCGAATTCGACACCTAAAACTTTCTCGCCCAAACCACCCCGTCTTGCTCAATTCATTTGAGTATTTCACAAACTGTTGGTTTATCTTTGAGATAATTGGTGTAGAATCTCGAATCAATATTGTCAGGAAAATCTTTGATGCAGTCCAAGAGATTTTGTTGAGCATCGGGAGAGAGGTATTTGGGTAGGAATAATCGAATGGTTTCTTGTATGTTCATTTAAACAGGTCAAAAAAGTGGTCATCAATGAGTTTAGGAGAAAAAAGAAACCGGATAAATCTCCATCATCGTTTTCAAACCCGGACTTGCTTCCAACACTCTTGGAATCGAATTAATAATAATCGCGCCCGTAGCAATATCGCCATTGACCCCACCTTGAATACGCGAGTGCAAATCAGGCGTACCGCTAATTTTAATTTCATCAAAACTCTCCGGCTCGCCAACAGCGGCACGAAAATGAAGTTCGATTTTCACCTCATCGCCGACATAGCCTCTGCCGATTTGTTCCACGCCTGTTGCCTTGCCTGCCGCTATCGTCATAGCTTCTGTTTCGATAATGTCTTGAGCAATAATGGGAGCAATGATATCTTCAGTTTTGGTCAGTTGCCAGCCCATACGTTTAGCTATCATTTGCATACTTTCGGTCAGCCCAACATGGCGCAATGTACCAGCCCGCTTCTTCTCTTCAAATTGTTCCAACGTTAATCCCGCACCAATTTTTTTCTGAAACGGAATCCGTCGAAATTGTGCATCCTGATAGCGATTGATACGTACATGCTCCACATGCTGACAAACTGCCGTCAGAAAAATCGGAAACGCATCCATCAAAAAGCCCGGATTGACACCCGTAGCCAAGACCGCCACGCCCTGTGCTTTGGCGAGCGCATCAATTTTATTCGCCGCTTCCGGTGCTTCCTCCCACGGATAACTCAATTCTTCGCAAGTAGAAACAACAGGCAAACCCAAGTCGAGAATCGTTTCAATTTGCGACACGATTCTTCGCATATCCGAAACGGTCGTTAGCACAACAATATCAGGTTTGCTTCGTGCAACCTCTTTTGCCAAATCATTACTTATCGCAACACCCGAGGCTTCTTTTCCGCAAAGGAGTGCCAGGTCTTTTCCATTAAGGTCGGGGTTGATGTCCACCGCCGCAACAGTCTCCACGCCACTGCGTTCATCAATCATTTTAGCGATTTTGATGCCCAATGGACCCATTCCGATTTGTAATATTTTGATTGTTCGCATTGGATTTATTTTTTAAAATTTCGCGACAAGTTTATCTGATTGCTTGACACTTCATACGATATTAATTTTACACAAAATATAAGTAAGCCGTTTAGTAAACTTTTCAAGTTTGCTAAACGTGGGCAAGGTACTAAAGTTTGTAACTATCTAAAAATCAGTATATTACTTCTCCGATAGCTATCGGAGACCAAACTTTTGAAGTTTAGCAAACGGAGTATTTAAATTTTGTTTTGATTTTTAAAATCAGATTCCAAAAGTGTCAAAACTTTTATGATTTAGATGAACTTGTCAATTCCGCCAAACAAATATGGGAATATTGAATATTCAAATCTGTTCAAACCTCGTATAAGCCTGTAATGCTTTAGGAATCTTGATACCTTCGGGGCTTTGGTGATTTTCAAGCAGACAAGCTACGATGCGTGCAAGTGCCAATGCGCTACCGTTGAGCGTGTGTGCGAGTTGCATTTTGCCGTCGGCATTACGAAAACGGAGTTTGAGGCGATTGGCTTGGAAGGTCAGGAAATTAGAAACTGAGCTGACTTCCAACCACTTTTGTTGGGCTGCCGAATAGACTTCAAAATCGTAAGTGAGGGCAGAAGTAAAACCCAAATCTCCGCCACACAATCGCAAAATGCGATACGGAAGTTCGAGTTTTTGAAGCAAGCCTTCTACGTGGTTGAGCATTTCATTCAGCGTATCGTAAGAAGTATCGGGATGCGCGATTTGTACGATTTCAACTTTATCAAATTGATGAACACGATTAAGCCCGCGGACATCCTTTCCATAAGAACCGACCTCGCGCCGAAAACAAGGCGTATGTCCACACAATCGAATCGGAAAATCACTTTCATTGACAATCACATCGCGGTAAATATTCGTAATCGGTACTTCCGCCGTCGGTATCAGATAAAAGTCATCCACCAATCGTCCTTCCTCGCCTTTGGGCTGTCCGGTATAATACATTTGCCCCTCTTTATCAGGGAGTTGCCCTGTGCCGCGAGCTGAATCTTCATTGACCATAAGCGGTGGCATCACTTCCAGATAAGCCGCTTCGGAGGCTTCGTACAAAAAGAAATTGATGAGTGCGCGTTTGAGTTGTGCGCCTTTGCCCTTGAACAGCGGAAAACCCGCACCCGTAATTTTTACGCCTGCCTCAAAGTCAATAATATCGTACTTTTTCGCCAGTTCCCAATGCGGCAAATTGGCAGCGGCATCCAATACGGGCAGGCTTTCGTAGCCTGTTTTGAAGACCTCATTATCCTCGTCGCTTTGTCCGGCAGGTACACTTTCATGCGGTATATTCGGAATGAGGTAAAGCACCTCGCGCAGGTCGTGGTCTATTTTGTCTTTTTCCTCTTTTAGCGTTTTGATGCGCTCTTTATTTTCGGCTACTTTTTGTTGTATGCCGGTCGCTTCGTCGCGTTTGCCTTGCTTAAATAATGCGCCGATTTCTTTGGAAGCCTTATTATTTTCAGCCAAAAGCCGGTCCGATTCATTCTGATTTACCTTGCGTTGGTCATCAAGTGTTATGGCTTCGTCAATTTTGTCCATAAGCCGAAAGCCGCGCTTGCCAAGTCGTTCTCTGATAAGGGCTGTATTTTCTCTAATGTAATTTACTGTGAGCATAATTAGTTGGTTTATTAGTTTATGGAGTGATTGGTTTATAGCGTTTATAAAGTATAAAGTAATCAGACTATGGAAATTTGTTTTTCTTTTTTAATTATTTTTTTTATAAAAAATTGATAATAAATTTATTATGAGTTACAAAATTATTATATTTATTTTTTTTCGTATTCTATATAATAATATAATTTTTAATTTTCTGATAAACTTTATAAACTCCATAAACTTTATGAACTCTACAATCTCCACAAACTAAATTCCTGTTTTACTTGAAAAAAAGAAAAATAGTCTGTATCTTACGGGGAATTGAAATATACGTATTTCCTCGTAAGATCGTTCAATACTCTGCCATTCACTTATATTTTTTATTATTTTTTGCAAAGATACTATTTGAATTATAAAATTTAAGTGTAACTTTGCCGTTACTAAAACAAAAAGCTTCGTTTAACTCTATGTAAGCTACCATTAATACACAGTGTATTTTTGTATTTGGAAAACCTCACTATCACATTTCGATTGTTTCCTATTGAATTTAATTAAAATTTATTTTATATAACATTTTTAAAACTTTTTACTCATAAGGTTCGTATAACCTTGTTGGGTACATCTTCAACAGACCTCTCGGTCATAGATTCATTTCGACATAACCAATGTCAAATTTCTATTCCCAGTGCTACTATTTTTGGTCTGAATCTCAAATGATAAATCAAATATTTTATACTATTTTTTCCTTGACCTCATCAGGAAAACTAATTACTTTTGACAAAAATTAAATATATATATCATGTACGATATTCTTCAATTAAATGAAATGCTTGTTCCTGAGTTGCGCGATATAGCGGAAAAGC
Organism: uncultured Saprospiraceae bacterium; assembly: GCA_938028705.1. Lineage (GTDB taxonomy): Bacteria > Bacteroidota > Bacteroidia > Chitinophagales > Saprospiraceae > JAHDEO01. Next base: position 6,267 of record CALIZI010000063.1, read on the forward strand.
TAGACATCAAATCATACAAAAAACTGACTAAACAAGACCTGATTTACAAAATACTTGATTATCAGGCAATAGCCGGTGGTGATGTTAAACCTAAGAAAGCGGCTGCCAAAAAAGCTGAGAAGGTGGAAGAAGAAAAGCCACGCCGCAAACGCAAACGCAAAGTAGAGACAAGCCCCGAAGACACACCAAAAAAATCTTTTGCAGAGGAAAGTGTCCTTGAAACGGTAGATATGCCGATAATGAAAGAAGCAAGGAAATCAAGAAAAATAGAAATAGAAATAGAAAAAGAAGAAAAGACAGACAAAGTGATGAAAGAAGAAAAGTATTCAGATAAAAAAGTGGCGAGAGAAGAAAAAACCGATAAGCCCAGAGACCGCAAAAAGTACGGCTCTGATAAAGACGATAGGCAGGAGGAAGGCGAACCAAAAGTACACTTCAATATTGATTTTGATGGTGTAATAGAAGGTGACGGTGTACTCGAAATGATGCCCGACGGTTATGGATTTCTGCGTTCTGCCGATTATAATTACCTGACTTCACCGGATGATATTTATGTATCGCCCTCACAAATTAAACTGTTCGGACTGCGTACAGGAGATACGGTACAAGGTGCGATTCGTCCGCCAAAAGAGGGCGAAAAATACTTTGCACTTCTCAAAGTGGCTTTCATCAATGGTCGCGCTCCGCAAGAAGCTCGTGACCGCGTTCCTTTCGATTACCTCACGCCGCTTTTTCCTGAAGAACGTCTGGATTTATCCACAGGTTCGGAGTTATATTCTACACGTCTCATAGATATTTTTGCACCGATTGGTAAAGGTCAGCGTGGACTTATCGTTGCCCAACCCAAAACGGGTAAAACCTTCTTACTCAAGGATGTAGCCAATGCCATTGCACGTAATCACCCGGAGTGTTACTTGCTGATTTTATTGGTAGATGAACGCCCGGAGGAGGTAACAGATATGCAGCGTAGTGTAAATGCAGAAGTGGTTTCTTCGACTTTCGACGAGCCTGCCGAGCGTCACGTCCGCGTATCAAATGTCGTTTTGGAAAAAGCCAAACGCTTAGTCGAATGTGGTCATGATGTCATCATTCTATTGGATTCGATTACGCGACTTGCCCGCGCCCACAATACCGTAGCACCTGCCAGCGGAAAGGTACTTTCGGGTGGTGTCGAAGCGAATGCCTTGCACAAGCCCAAGCAGTTTTTCGGTGCAGCACGTAATATCGAAAACGGTGGTTCGCTTACCATTATCGCAACTGCCCTTACAGAGACGGGTTCAAAAATGGACAACGTCATCTTCGAGGAGTTTAAAGGAACCGGTAATATGGAGCTTCAACTCGACCGTTCACTTTCCAACAAACGCATCTATCCGGCTATTGACCTTACGAAGTCAAGCACACGCCGCGAAGATTTACTCTTGGATAAAGATACCATTTCTCGCATGTGGATTCTCCGTAACCAACTTGCAGATATGAATCCGGAAGAAGCCATGCGCTTTATGAGAAATAATATGAAAGGCACACGAAATAATGACGAATTTTTACTTGCTATGAATAGTTAGAAGTGTGAGAGTATAGAGTGTAAGAGTATTTTTATTTATCAACTTTATAAACTCTATCAACTTTATAAACTCTATCAACTCTATCAACTCCATAAACTAATCAACATTCCCAGTGTGGATAAATGCTGCCCAATAATGCGGATGAAAGAAACGGTCTGACACGACGCGGTGATTCAAATAATGGAGTTGAGCATCTTGCAGGGCTTGGTCTGCACTTATGCCTTCGTTGAGATTTTCGTGGTAATGCACCATGATGTCTTTCGTTTTTCCATCATTGACCGACCAGTGTGTCATCGTGATACTCGGCACGCCCTTATACGCGAAATTCCAACCCAAACTCAAGATGCCTTCACCCTTGTTTTGCTTGCCGACTCCGGTTTGGCAAGCACTCAAAATCAGTCGGTGGGTATTGATTTGGAGTTGGTCAATTTCATCTTGATTGAGGATGCTGTCGTGAAAAATAATTTGTCCGCCCGTCTCGTCATAAGCCGCATGTGTACTCACCTGTATCGTTTTATAGCCCTCCTTGATGATGCGTTCGAATGCCGCTTTGGTGGCAGTTTCTCTTTTCAATATTTCCCTTTGCCACGACCAATGCAAGGGCTTGATGCCTTCAAGTTCGCCTTCGGCATGGTTGAGCGTTTCATAATTTCCTAAGTCGTATTCTATTGGTGCAATACCCGCAAAGCAATAATCCTGATTCGCCGTTTTTTGTTGCAATTGCAAAAATGAACCTGCCGAATAGAGGTAATTGGTCGTATATTTTTTGAGTAAAAAAGGATAATTTTTATTGAAATTGTCTGATACCGCTTGCGTAGCCAATGCTGCAAAGGGCAAGGTTCCGATTTCTTTGTCCGGCACAATGACAAGGCGTTTGATGTCATCATTAGCCGACAGGCGCGAAGGTATCAGCTGCCCGTATAATTTGTGAGCAAGTACGTGATAGCTTTGTGTGGTACTATTTTTATCGGTAATAATATTTTTAAAATTTACAATATCATCCATAAGCCCCTGCGGGTCTTGTTCGATAATTTGCAATTCTTTTTTTGTAATCATAAAAATATATAAAATATCGTCGGTCCAGTAATATTCGACAAAGGCGGTTTGGTCATCAATGATTTTTTGTTGAATATCGCTCACGCTAATGGATTCGGTTTGGTATTTCCGTTTTTTATATTCAGGATATTTATCTTCAAATCGCTTTTCGAGTTGCTTGCGTTTATCTTCTAATGTGTTGATAAGCCGTCGTAGCTCGTTTTTATCCTTGTCTGCAGCATAGCGATATTGTTCATCAGCTTGTCGTATTTTCGCTACAAGGTCATCGCGTGTATTAATGTCCTCTTCACTCAATAGGTTTTGTGCTGCTTGTGTCGAGAGGTTTTGCCACAGTAATACGGCATGGGCTTTTTCGGCATATTGAAAGGCTTGTTCTTGGTCGCCTTTTTCTAAGGCAGTGCTTATTGCGTGTGCGTATATCGAGTGTGCGCGGGCTATCCACGTTAGTTTGGATTCATTGGTATTGAGGTCTTTATAAAATTCATTTATCCAAGTATCAAGGTCGCGGTAGGTTTGGTAAGCCAATTTGGTATTACCACTTTTTCGGGCAGCTTGGGCTTTGAGGTCAAGCAGACGAAGAAGGTCGGGTTTGTTATAGATGTAATGTCCGCCCGTTACGGCAGGATTCTCTTTGATGTTTTCACTACGAAAATTATCAGTGAGATTAACGAGGGCTTTTTGGTAAAAATTCAGTGCCGTATCGAAGTTGTTTTGTGCTGCTTCAAGGTCGCCGAAGTTTTCAAAAGTTGGCGCATAAGAAAAATTGAACAGACTGTTGTCATTTACTTTCTGTTTGATTTTCAAGGCTTTATCAAGGTTTTTTTTTGATGTGGTATAATCCTTCAATGCCGTAGATACTACTGCAAGATTACCATAAGTTCTTGCCAAATCCATTTCGTAATCGGTCAGTTCAATGGCTTTTTTGTAATACCTTTCTGCTTTTTTGTAATCAGCTTGATTTTCGTAAACAATGGCAAGTGTGTTATAAATATCAGCCAGCAAATTAGGGTCAGAGTCAGGTGTTGTATATTGTTTGATGGCATCAAGGCAGGTTTTTTCAGCTTTGTCCAAATCTCCGCTTTCAATATAAATATTCGCAAGAATATTATTAATTCTAATTATATTTGTTGTCCTGTCAGCTAGCTCAAATTGGGTGAGGGCTTGTTGGCTAGTGTTGACGGCTTCTGCATAATCGCCCTTGTTCAACATAGCCAACGAAAGGTGCTGATAGCATACACCAAGCCGATTGACCATTCTTTTGTAGTTCGTATTTTCCCTATTATCGACTAGCACTTCATTATAGCCCTTAATGGCTTGATTCAAGTGTTGCTCTGCCTTGTCAATCTGATTTAATGCGACCAAACACATCCCGATATTGCGGTGTGTACGTGCCATAAACTCCTTATCGGCATCTTCATTTTCTTGTTGTATCGTAATATTTTTTTTATATACAAAATAAGCATCTGCATAATAGCCGTCCAAATACAAATTGGTGGCTTTCCGGTGCAAACTATCTATCGGCGAACCAACAAGCGACGAACAGCCAATCAAAGCAAAAATTATTAATATATATCTGGAATACATAAGATAGGTTGTTAGGGAGTTAAGAGTTTGAGAGTTTGAGAGTGTAGAGTGTGAGAGTGTAGAGTGTTCTATATCTCAGCTTTTGCGTTTTTAAATTATTTTACAATAAAAATATTTATAATTAATTAATTTTTAACAATAAATAAATTATAAAATAATTTCAATTAATTGAAAAACGACTATATTTCAGTGCGACTATTTATAAAATACTGATTATGAATTTTTAATAAAATTAAATTAATTCATAATATTATTTTAAATTTTATAATTATTTTAAAATCAAAATTTTAGGGAGTGTTCGATTAAAATAGGGAATAGTTGCAAGGCGAATGTTTTTATGAAAAATGGGTGTCTGAATACTCAAATATCCGCTTTTAACAAAAGAATTCGCCTTGCAACTCGCGTATAATCATTTACCCTATTTTTGTCGAACACTACCA
>CALIZI010000064.1 GCA_938028705.1 uncultured Saprospiraceae bacterium
AGTTTGATTTATTTTTAATTTTTGTCAATCAAAATTAAATCACTTCCTCCGTTTTTCATACTCTTCTCCGTATTTTCAATGAACTTTGTGGCATTATTCGCCTTAGCTTGACGCTAATCCGATAACTATCGGGATACCTAATACCGAATTTCCTAATTCCCCAATATCCAAAGTCCAGTTATTTCCTTCTATCATTCAAATAACAGGCGGGATGCCTGTATTACTACTATCCATAATGAAAACATTATATTTAATCAGACACGCCAAATCAAGTTGGAAAGACCTCAACGCCCCCGACCACAAACGCAAACTCAATGAACGCGGCAAACGCGACGCACCGTTTATGGGTGAATTATTACATAAAAAAGGCGTACAACCTGATATAATTGTAAGCAGTTATGCAGTACGGGCATTGACGACTGCTAAAATTATCGCTAAAGCTGTCGGCTACGCTGAAAGTGATATTGATGTAAGGCAAGAAGTATATTTGGCGAGTTTTCAAACCCTGATGAATATTGTCCGGCATTTAAATAATAAGGCAAATATCGCTTTTTTGTTTGGACATAATCCCGATTTTACCGCGTTCGCCAATACTTTTTCGGACGAGTACATTCCGAATGTTCCCACCTGCGGCATCGTAGAAATCCGCTTTGATGTACAACAATGGAGCGATATAACTTCCGATAATGGACAAGTCATTAGTTTTGAATTTCCTAAGAAGTATTTTAGTGGTGAGTAGTTGGATAAAAAACGCTCTACTCATTACTCAACTTTTACATTTTAATTTTAAATAATTTATAAAATACTGATTAATAAATTCATCTTGATAATATTAAATTTAAAAAACAAGAATATGTCTTTGTTTGAAATAGAAAATCTGCGCTGAATTTGACCTAAAACTTGTCAGACATTTTGAAAATGTCTGACAAGTTTTAGGTCAAATTCAGCACGAAGTGCCTTATTTATATTTAATAAAAATTTAATTTAATATTATCAAATTATAATTAAATTTATATTATTTTAAAATAAAAAGTATTTAAATAACTATAATACGAAAGTCCTATTATTATCTTATTCTTCATTTGTAAAACCGTACCTTGCAATAGAATAAACACAAAAAAATTAATCAGAACTACGTTTAATTCATTCAATCTGTGTCCTATTACATGTAAATGATTTTCAATTAAATAACTCAACAACTTCTGTAAAACGATGAGCTATGGCTTTACAAAAACTTACACTTGCATTAGTGTTAATGTCAAACCTTACACTTGATATGACACTTTGTGCGGGGCAGGAAATTACCCTTAAGGTGAATGACTTTTTCGATACCTTCACTTGGGTTCCCGAAGACGGTCTGAGTTGTGACGATTGCGCTTCCGTCACCATTCAACCTGATGAAACGACTGAATATCGCGTCATCGGTACATCGGATTTGGACTGTATTACAGTAGATACATTTGAAGTAAAAATCAATTCCTGGGGTATCGAAATTTGTGATAATGGCATAGACGATGATGACGATGGTTTGATTGATTGCTACGACCCCGACTGTTGTAATGATGCGATTTGTAATGATTTTTATTACGATGATTGTCCTGTGGACTGCGAATTTACACCCGCCAATACTTCATTTCAAATGGAAGAAGAATGGCGATACGATGCCGGAAATTGGCATTCTTATAATACCGCTATTACGGGCGATGTGGATGGGGATGGTGTGCCGGAGGTGATTGGAAAAACCGGACCTTATACCTTTAGTGGTGATAATCATAACGACTTGCTCGTCATCAATGGACAGACCGGAAACTTGGAGGCAACCATTAGTACGCCTTCCATGATGTGGTCGGTTGATGCTGTTGCGATTGCGGATATTAATAGAAATGGTTTTGCCGAAATTATCATGATTGCTGCCAACGAAAATGGCAATGGTACTGACCAAGGACATCTGCATTGCTATGAATTTGATGGCGCACAATATCAATTATTATGGCGGTCCGATACGAGTATAGATACCAACTTTGGCGATATGCTCTGGAGTCCTAATATCGCTGATTTTGACGGTGACGGCAATGCGGAAATCTATGTGTCACATCAAATTTTTAATGGATTGACAGGTCAATTATTAGTGACCGGTGGCAATAATAATCGTGGTATTTTGGCAGATGATGCAAAAGTACAAACCGTAGCCGTAGATGTATTGCCCAATGATTTCTGTCCTGATTGTTCGGGATTGGAATTGGTTGCCGGCAATCAAGTCTATTCCGTTTCACTTGCCAATACCAATATGAATGTAGAAGTACAAGCATCGGGCGCACGCGACGGATTCGTAGGTATTGCGGATATGGATAGAGACGGAGATTTAGACGCTGTTATTGTTTATGCACAAGGCAGTAATGCCAATGTTTACATCTGGGATATTCAAACGCCCAACCAACTTGGCACTACACACACCTTTAATTCTACCAACTTCGGCATCGTCCTTGCCTCACAACCTAATATTGCTGATATTGATGATAACGGAACGCTCGACATCGGTATTTGTGGTGTACAAACGTATCGTTTCCTCACGCTCAATGCCAACTCCTTAGACCTCATGTGGATGTTCAACACCTCCGATAATTCCGGTAATACAGGCAGTACCATATTCGATTTTGAAGGCGATGGCGACAAGGAAATTGTATATAGAGACGAGGATAATTTGAGAATATTTGATGCCACAGGAAACACCTTGCTTTCCGCTCCTTGCTCCTCCGGTACTTCGCATGAATATCCCGTCATAGTGGATGTCGATGCCGATGGCGAAACAGAATTATTATGCAGTTGCAACAATCAAGTTAGGGCTTACGGGTCAGCTTCTACCCCGTGGATTGCAACCCGCCCCGTCTGGAATCAGCATGCCTATTTCAATGTCAATATCAATGACGACCTCACCGTTCCGCCTAGTCAACAACAGCACCACATCGTAGGAGATAGTATGGTCTTAAATAATTTCCTCACCCAATATTCCGACCTCGAATTTCCTGTGGCAGATGCTACAATTAGTGTAGAAAATGCAAACTGCGCCGCTGATGAATTAGAGGTCAGTATTGAAATTTGTAATATCGGTGATAATACACTTTCTTTTGAAACACCCATTACATTTTACGATAATAATCCAACACAAACATCTGCCAATCCACTGACTACCCTTATAATCGGACAGAATATTGAAGTGGATAGTTGTTTGACACAAAATTATATCATACCTTCTTTATATAATCAGCAAATATATGTTATTATAAATGATGATGCTTCATTGAATCCTGTTTTTAGTTTAGAAAATGATTTTCCGGTAACGGCTATTGCCGAATGTGATTTTACAAATAATATTGACAATTTCATCGTACCGCTTACTGCGCCAATGTTGGACTTAGGTGCAGATACTACCGCCTGTGATGCCATTAATTACACCCTCAATGCAGGTGGAGATTTTGTCACTTACCAATGGCAGGATGGCTCAACGGATTCCACTTTTACCGTTACCGATGCGGGTATGTATTCGGTGAGTGTTACTGATATATGTGGAAATATTCAAACGGATAACATCAATGTTATTATCGAAAATTGTTGTCAATTAACTGTTGCCGCCAATCCATTTAATATTGATTGTGCAAATGAATCCGGCAGCATCACGACCGTGGTTACTGACGGTCAAATGCCTTACACCTACGCTTGGACTAATGGCGCAGACACACCCGATATTTACAATTTGGATGCAGGTATATACACCGTCACCGTTACCGATAATGCGGGCTGCACCGCCACTGCCACTACCGAAATCACTGCGACATTATTCCAATTAAATATCAGCACAAGCGAAGATACTATTTGCATGGACGAAAGCACCAACCTCACAGCATCCGGCGCACAATACTACGAATGGACACCCGCAGACGGACTCAGCAATCTCAACATTCCCAACCCCATCGCCACACCCAATGTCACCACCACTTATATTGTCAATGGTTATGAACGTACCGATAACCTTATTACCAATGGCGATTTTGAACAAGGCAATACAGGCTTTACCAGCGAATACAACCATAATCCCAACCCGCCAACAGGTTTTTTGCCCGAAGGAGATTATGCCATTACCGACAGTCCGGCTAATGTACATCAAAATTTCTTTGATTGCGATGACCATAGCACAGGTACAGGCAACATGATGGTCGTAAATGGAGACACGACCACGAATCAAAGCCTTTGGTGTCAGTCGGTCAATGTACAAACTAATACTAATTATGATTTTTCTACATGGGTAGCCACCGTCTTCCCCGATGCTCCGGCAGTTCTCCAATTTTCTATTAACGCTACGCTCTTGGGTGCGCCTTTTACCGCTTCAAATACAGCTTGCGTTTGGGCAGAATTTAACGAAATCTGGAACTCAGGCAACAATACCACCGCTACAATTTGTATCGTCAATCAAAATACCATAGAAATCGGTAATGACTTCGCCTTAGATGACATTACATTTTCTACACTATGTACGGCTACTGATAGTGTGACTATTTATGTTTCAGATGTAGAAGCCATCATTACCGATAGTAGTGTAATTTCCTGCGATGACCCACCATGTACAGGCTCGGCTACCGCATCAGGTATTGGCGGTTTTATTGAAAACGATTATACCTACGAATGGAGTAACGGTCAAACCACTGCTACGGCTACCGACCTCTGTGCAGGAGTGTATAACGTTACAGTTACAGATGATGTGAATTGTAGTGCTGTTGCTACGGTAGAAATCACCGAAGAAGAAGGCTTCACCTTAGCTGCCAATGTCCTTACGCAAATCACCTGTCCCGGTGTATGCAACGGCAGTGCATCCGTAACCGTTACGGGCGGCACCATGCCCTTCACTTACACTTGGAACAATGGCGCGACCACCGCCGATATATCCGGTCTTTGCGAAGGTATGTACGCCGTCACCGTCACCGATGCCAACGACTGCCAAGACACCACAAGCATCCAAATCAATACCCTCTCAACCTTGGCATTATCCGATGCTTCTTCTACGCCCGTTTCATGTTTTGAAGGCAATAACGGTACAGCCACCGCAAGCGCAACAGGTGGTACGCCACCCTACACCTACGCATGGTCAACGGGCGCGACCACCGAAACCATAGACAGTTTACTCGCAGGTATTTACACCATAGTTATTAGCGATGCAAGCGGCTGTTCATTGCCACCTGTCAATATCACTGTCACCGAACCCGCTACGCCCGTCGCGCTTACGGTCAGCGGCACCAACCCCACCTGTAACGGCTTATCCAACGGTACAGCTACCGCCCTGCCCGAAGGCGGCACAGCAAGCTATGATTATATGTGGAGCGAAGGCAGCAGCACACAAACTGCACTTAATCTTCCTGCGGGCAGCTATGCCGTCACCGTTACGGATGCCAATGGCTGTACTGCCACCGCAGATACCAATCTAAGCGAACCCACTGAAATCACCGCAAGTATCAGTACTGAAAATCCAGTATGTTTTGGTGCTAATACAGGCAGTATTTTGGTAGAAAATCCCTCTGGCGGATTTGCACCTTATACCTATTCATTGGATGGAGAAATATATCAAACAGAAAATTCATTTAGTGGATTGGCTGCCGGAACATACAGCGTGTATGTACAAGATACAGAAGCTTGTGTCAATACTTTTGATGCAGTCATCACGCAGCCTGTTGAGTTGCTTGTAAATTTGGGTGTTGATATTACCGTAGAATTAAGTGATAGTACTCAGCTCTTCGCACAAAGCAATTCTAGCGATACATTGACATATCAATGGACACCCGCCAATGGATTGAGTTGTATCAATTGTGCTGCCCCAACGGTTTATATCTTAGACACAGAAACTTATAGTGTCACTGTCACTGATGCTGAGGGTTGTACTGCTACCGACGACATTATTGTAAATATAAATAAAAACAGAAATATATTTATTCCCAATGTCTTTTCACCGGATAATGACGGTACCAATGACCTCTTTATGATTTATGGTGGAAAAGGCGTAGTCGGTATTATTGAATTACAAATTTATGACCGTTGGGGCAATTTGATTTTTGTACAAAATAATTTCCAGCCGGACGACCCCGCTATGGCTTGGGATGGTACATTCAGAGGGCAAACGATGAGTCCGCAAGTATTTGTTTATCATGCCGAAATCGAATTTATTGATGGCATAAGCATACCGTATAAAGGTGATATTACTTTGGTAAAATAATATTTATAAAATACTTATGAGTGTGACACACATAAGTGGAATCATAATATAAAATCAAAAAAAGCTAAGATTGGCAAGAGACTCCGTAATGACTGCTTTAGCTGTCAAGTGGGTGGTAATATTTCATAAAAAATTGTTTTTAAGTTGATAAAATATTATATTAAAAATATACTTGACAGC
>CALIZI010000065.1 GCA_938028705.1 uncultured Saprospiraceae bacterium
ACCGTTGTTTCTCGTATTTTTTACGGTAAAAAAAGATTTAAATTCTGAGTTCGGTGTAAACGGTCATGGGGATATTTAAGAGTTGTAAAATTTTCCAGTGTACTGGTTCAAAGCGATGTAACTCAGATTTGATGATATTTCCTTTGTAAAATACCCTGACGCTTGTGATTTCCGCTTTGGAGAACAACATACAACATCTCTTCAATGTTGGACGAGTTGTTTTTTTTGTAGGTAGTTCGGGATACAATCCCTCAATATGTTTATCGGGTTGCTCTTGGAGTGCCTGTGCCATAATTGCCTCTGCGTAAGTCATCAAGCGTAAGGCAATAGAGAGCAAATTATTGAGTCCAATAATTTGGTCATCCGTCCAAACGAGCAAAGGTCTGATGTTGAGCGGTTCATTTTTGAGCCGTCTGAATTGTATTTCTACATCATTGTTCTTTCTGTACGTGGTGACAATTTGTGTCAAGTTCATGTACTTTTTGGGTGCTTGTGTGACATAAACTATCCAACCGAGTGAACAAATATGCTGCTCCAGTGCCGTTTGGTTCACCTGTACTTGTTGGATTTGGAAGCGTATTTTTTGCATTTGCTTTTTAGGTGAATCCGCTGTGGCTCTACCTCTGCGGACATTTTTTTCTATCACAGTGACCTGTCGTTCAAAGTCAATATCCAATAATTTGAGGGGGATTTTATGTTTTTCGCAAATCTGCTTAATTTTCTGCTCCAAAACAGTTTGTTCTCTAATTTGCCGTCTGCCTCTACCCGGTGGCGGAGTCAGTTTTTTGATGCCTTCAATGGCTTTTTCCAAACGTCGCATCAGGCGTTTTTGTTGACCTTCTGCATAATTGCGGGAGCGAAACACTGCCACCCGTTCTGTCCAGTTGACCTGCTGTTGTTGACCATTATCTAAGGTAATTTGTGCACTTTGTTGCCGCTCAAATTCATAGCCCCCACCCAGTAGTTGACCCTCATGATAGATTAAATCCAATGGGCTGTTCATCCCTTTTTCAATGCAGCCTTTGATGAAATCAGCATTGCCCGGTGTCGCAGGCAGACGAGTCAAATAATAATCGCCCCCATAGTGAAGCATGGCGCGGGTTAGTAAATCTGCCATTTTACTGTCACCAGCGTACAATAAACCTCGCTTATCCAATATCCCACTCACACGTGTTGCCATAGGTAAATAATGAGCATTGTCCGCCTGTTCGCCACTCAATACCTCATGGCTTATCAAATGACCCTTCAGTACTGCACTGACTAACTTAAATTGACGTAAATCATCACGATGGTCTTTACTTTTTCCATACTGCATCAAACCATTACTACCTTTGTGATAGCCACAACTAGCTGTCAGGTCTATATGCACACCCGATAAGGGAGTAGAACAAGGTAAACCTGCATCGGTCTCCAACTGTTCTTCTGCCTGCTCAACACGCTTGACCTCATATATCTCGACTACATTCAACCATAAGGACTTCTCAACAGGCAGCCAGTTGGAGTTGAGCGATAAACGCCTAAGTAACCTGCCCAAACGATTATCGTCAAAATCTGAATCGCCTATTGACTGACCCGTTAAGGATTCTAATAAAGCCTTGTGTTTCAATACCCAGTCTGACACAACGCTCTTTGCATGAGTGCTTTGGTGAAGTATATGGCATAACCATATCCCCACTAACCAACCGCTACTTAAACCCTCATGGTTGCCATGCTCAACTATATTTGTATCTACGCATTCTACTACGCCTAAACGCTTGATAAGACTCAACAATAACGGTATATCGTTTAAAACTACTGTCTCTACTGTTAAATCATTTGAAGATAAATCGGTCATCCTCAAATGTAGCTAATTATTTTTTTACCTTCGTAAATACGAGAAACAACGGTTATCAGGCATGGTAACTTCTGAATTGGTGACTTCGCACCAATATGTTCCGTTAGAGTTATAGATATATTTGTTGTCTCCCGTATTGGTGGCTACAAGAATACCGTCTTTATACCAATTGTAAGTATTATTTGCCGTTGTACCGCCTGCATTGACAGAGAGTATATTGCCGCTTATTGCAATCGGAATACTGTCTTGTGGTGCATAATAATAGGATTCAGGTATGGTAATACTTTCAAATCCGTCGAAAGTAAAATTATTATTATGACAATGTAATTCTTGCAATTCACTAAAATTACTCCATGCCGACGGAAGTTGTCCTGTAAAATTATTTTCTTGCATGTACAGATATTCCAATTTTATCCAGTTGGATACTGTCGAAGGTAGCGTACCTGTAAAACCATTATTGACCATTTGAAAAATAATCAATTCAGTCAGATTACCTATTTCGGGAGGTAGTGGTCCCGTTGAATTGGTTTTACCGATATAGAGATATTTCATATTGACCAAATTACCGATTTTGGGGGAGAGCGGTCCACTCAGCGGATTTTCGGTAATTGCTAAAAAAGTCAAATTTGTTAAGTCATAAATCTCGTCGGGTACGCTACCTGTAAAATTATTGGTCGCCAGATTTAGTCCTACCAAGGTACTCAAATTACCAAGTTCGGAAGGTATTTCTCCTTCCAGATTATTTCTACCAAAGTATAAGCCTCTTGGTTGGCTTAAATTACCAAGTTCGGCAGGTAATATACCTGTCATATTATTGATATTGAGTCTGAGACTATCCAAACATCCGGTTTCATTGAGTATCACACCATGCCACTTATTCATTGGGTCATTGAGGTTCCATGTATTCGTCCAATTTGCTCCGTCAGTGGTGTTATATAAGGTAGCGAGAATGAGCGAGTCGTTTTGTCGGCAAGTCAGATTTTTGAATGGTTCGACATATCTTTCTTGGCTGATTAGTATCAGATTTTGATTTTCATCTAAAGGCTTAGTAAATATATTGTTGCTTACTTCACATCTGTATGTTCCTGATTCGGTGATAATGAATGTGCTGTCTCCTGTTATATTGGCAATTTCGCTATCGTCTTTGTACCATATATAAGTATTATCTGCTATTGAGCCTCCTGCATCTACGGATAATATATTTCCATTTACAATGAGTGGGATAGTGTCTTGTGATTCATAATAAAAAGTAGGTATATTGACATTTTCAAAATATTCAAAACTATCAAAAGTAAATTTATTTCCACCACAAGTAAAATATTTTAAATCATTAAATTCTTCGGGAATCCGACCTATAAAGTCATTGTTTACAATCTGTAATTGCTCCAGATTAGTTAGGTTTTCTAACTCCGGCGGCAATACTCCTGTAAAGCCGTTGTTATTCATTTGTAAAATAATCAGATTGGTCAGATTACCAATTTCGGGAGGTAGAGGTCCGCTTGCGTCATTATCTCCAATATATAAATATTTCATATTGACCAAATTCTCAATTTCGGGGGGTATCACTCCGGTCAGTTCATTTTCAGTGAGTGCAAGAAAAGTTAAATTGGTCAATGAAGTAAAGAATCCGGGAGGTACATTGCCGGTAAAATTATTAGTAGCAAGATTCAATCCTTTCAGAGTATTTAAGTTGCCTATTGAAGCAGGAATTTCGCCATACAAATTATTTCTGCCAAAATACAAACCTCTCGGTTCGGTCAGGTTGCCAATTGTAGCAGACAGAGTACCTGTCATATTATTGATATTGAGTTTGAGGCTATCCAAACATCCACTTTCATTGACGGCTACACCGTGCCATTCATTCATTGGTGTATTCAAATCCCAGGTATTCGTCCAATTTGGACCATCGGTAGTATGATACAAATTGGCTAATATCAAAGAATCGTGGTGACGACAACCTCCGATAATTGGTGTACCAAAATAGTTTAATGTATTATAAACATTCAATCTTCCCTGACTGACCATTTTTCCGGCAAGGGCGGGTGTGCTTGTTGTGGCGTTAAGGACGGCTTCTTTTATTTGAGCAAAGTTTTTGTCCGGATATAAGCCCCACAACAAAGCACAAGCCCCTGCTACATGGGGAGTTGCCATGGAAGTACCGTTATGAGCAGCATAAGTGTTGTTGGGTTTACAACTCATAATATCTGCTCCGGGCGCAGCTAAATCTACACTGCTTGCACCATAGTTGGAAAAAGGTGCTAACAAATCGTTGTGATTAGTTGCCGCTACCGAAATAACGTTGTTTGTATTATAAGAAGATGGATAATGCGGGGAGGAATCATTATTTCTACCATAATTGTTCCCTGCCGCTGCTATAAAAAGGTGATTATTATCTCTTGCATTTTCCAGCGATTCATAAAGTGCATCGGAGTAAGCACCGCCGCCCCAGCTATTATTACTGATTCGGAAGCCCATAGTGACGGCATAATCCAGCGCCTCTATCGCGTCATCGGTATAACCCGAACCATAGTCGCTCAGAAATTTGAGTCCGGCAAGTTGTACATCCCAAGTCACTCCCGCAACACCTTTGGAGTTGTTGCCATTTGCACCCACCGTACCCGCTACATGCGTACCATGTCCATGCCCATCAAAGGGGTCATTATCATTATTTCTAAAATCCCAACCTACAAAATCATCAACATAACCATTACCGTCATCATCAATACCATTTTCATCTCCCGGGTCAAATTGCCACATACTGCCATTCCATTCCAGTACCCGTCCGTCACCGTCGGCATCTTCGGCGAGATTTTGCCAGATGTTATCCACAAGGTCTTCATGTGTCCAGTCTATACCGGTATCAATGATGGCAACGACTACATTCGGGCTACCTGTGACGATATTCCAAGCCTCGCTAGCTTGAATATCTGCACCGGATACACCTCCGGTTTGTCCGGTATTATGCAATCCCCACAACTCGTGAGTTAATGGGTCGTCCGGCAATGTAGTCGTCCTATAAATATAATTGGGTTCTATGTATTCAATGTCGGGATGCTGTTGATATTCATCAATGAATTGTTGAATATCTGTGTTTTCATTGAGTTGCAATACCTCAATATTGTGTTTGGTAAATGTTTTGAGGGTATTTGCTCCAAGTGCATTTTTGAGTGTAGATTTCTGTTGGAGTTTTTTGTCTGATGTCCATTTTATCAATACCTGTCCGGGTGCATACTCATAAGATTGAGCGGATACCATAGTGGCAAAGTAAAGTATTGTAAACATCATTAACGTGAAATTGGCAAGATTTTTCATGTTAATTTTTTTTAGATTTAAAAAATGATTTCCTGTCCGTTTCTTGTTTTTTGAATTAAACATAGCCTTTTTATTTAATGAATGAATTTTAAATAATTCCCATATATAAATCAGGATGTTTATGTGATTAACCAAATGGCTAAATTTCTTAATACAAAGGTAGGTATGAAAAAACTAGAAAAAAAAGGAAAAAAAACGTGTTTTCTAATGTTTTTTTTTGTAATTTGAAAATGCAAGTAAAACACTAAATATTTATAACTATCTGATTTATGAGTTTTAAGAAATTAAAAATTATTATATCTAAATTTAATAAACAAGAAAAATCTCAACTTGAATTATTTTTAAATTCTCCTTTTTTCAATTCTTATGAAAAATGTGGACAGCTTTACGCCGCTTTATTACCTTATTTATCTGAAAATGAGGATGAGAAACCACCTTTGAAGGAGATAGCACAAGCCTGTGGATTGCGTCCTGGCAATTCGTCCTTGAGTGTATATTTAAGTAAGTTATTAGATTTGGTGGAGGAGTTTTTGGTGCAAAGAGAACTAAGACGAGAGACTGCGACAAGACAATGTTTACTAATGAAGGGGCTTGCAAGTATAGAATGTCAGGCTATGGCTTATGATGTACCTAAAAATGGAAGGACTAAACCTCAAAAGCAAAGTATTCAATATCTTTTAGATGATTTTTTATTGAAAAACACGCAACTGCAAACTTCTCAAAATAGTCAAAGTGTTAAACAACGTAGTCATTCTTATGATAAAGTTGTATCAAGTTTAAATGCTTTTTATTTAAATAGAATTTTGAAAGCATATTGCTCGAAAATATCCATTAAAAATGTTTATGGACTTGGTGAAACGCCTGATGAATCGGAACTTTTATTACAATTGAGCAAAAATATATTTGCAGGGCAAGATCCCTTATCGCAATTATACCACTATGCTGTATTACTCACAAAAGAAGCAAGCGAGGAAAATTTTAATCAATTATCTGACCTATTAGATAAGTTTCAAAATAGAATTGAACGCTCAGATTTGAGTATCTTGTATTCAATTGCGCTTAACTATTGCATCCGTCAAACCAGAAGCGGAAAAAGTAACCAAGAGATACTTTTTGAAATTATCAATAAAATGGTCGATAATCATGCACTTTATGAAGGGCAATACCTTTCAGTTAATCGAATGAGTAATATTGTAGCAATAGTATGTGATTTGAAAAAATTTGATTGGTGTGAAACTTTTATTAAAGAACACTACAGGTATGTTCACCCTGATTTTCGTGAAGATGTTTATACCTTTAATATGGGGTCTGTTTTATTCAATCAAAAAAAATACGAAGCTGCCCACGAAATGCTCATTAAAGCCGAAATGAAAGATTTGCACTACGACATCAACAGAAGAACCATACTCCTAAAAACATTCTACGAACTCAATGAGGAACTCGCCTTAGTGAATCATGCCGAGTCGTATAAAGCCTTTCTGCGAAAAAATAAATCCTTTCAAAAAGATAATAAAACGGGCTTGATTAATTTTATTAATATCACACAGGGTTTATTCAAACTCAAACATAAATTCAGCAAAAGTACGAAGGAGACCTTTCGCAAAAAAATAGAAAAACAAACCACTATTTTTAATAAAAAATGGCTTTTGCAGAAGTTGGATGAAGTGAAGTAGTTGATAGAGTTTATAGAGTTGATAAAGTGATTAGTTTATAGAGTGAGACTGTTTAATATTCTGTGTCACGCAGAGAACACAGAGTTCGCAGAGTATGATTATCAGACCTCTGCGTTCTCTGCGCCCTCTGCGTGACACACTTTTCTGAACACTCTCCTCTATCCAACTCTATAAACTCTATCCAACTTTATAAACTCTATAAACTCTATAAACTAATCACTTAAAGGTCATCACATCATCATTCAGTGAGCTATATCTGAAATTAAACATATCAAAAATATAGTTTTGAAAGACCTTCCAAGGGCGTTTTTTACCTTGTTTGGGGATCTCATTCAAAGCGCGTAACACATACCCGGAATTAAAATCTATCAAGGGTTCGGTCTCCAATTTTTCGTTCAGTTTGGGATAACATACAGCGGTATTGGTCTTATCCATTTGGTGGAGCAATCGACAAAAATACTCGCAGGAGAGGTCGCATTTCAAAGTCCAAGAGGCATTGGTATAACCTACAAGCACCACCAAATTAGGTACATTATTAAACATCATACCGCGATAGCACAACAAATCGGGCGGATTTATTTTGTTACCATTGACTTCCATTTCAGCACCGCCCAAGAATAACAACTTGAGTCCGGTAGCCGTTACGATAATATCTGCGTCAAGTTCATCGCCCGATGCCAGTTTAATACCCTTTTCAGTGAAGGTTTCAATGTGGTCGGTGACGACATTGGCTTTACCGGCTTTCAGGCTCTCAAACAAATCATTGTCCGGCACAAGGCACAGTCGTTGCATCCAAGGATTGTAGGGTGGATTAAAATGAGTATTCACATCCACATCATCACCAACTTCTTTTTTCACGCCTTTCATCAATAACTTTTTGAAGAAATTGGGCCACTTTTTACAAGCATTATAAAAGGCTAATCCTGTGGTAATATTTTTCCAGCGAGCTATCGAATATGCTATTTTTGAGGGCAGTATTTTTCGTAATCCGTTGGCTATTTTATCTTCCGCAGGTTGGGATAGCACATAGGAGGGCGACCTTTGGAGCATGGTCACATGGGCAGCTTTTTTGGCAAGCTCAGGTACAAGCGTGACTGCAGTAGCTCCACTGCCTATGACGATGATTTTTTTGTTGTCGTAATTCAGATTAGTATCCCATTTTTGTGGATGAACAATCGTACCTTTGAAATCTGCCACACCTGCAAAATCGGGTGTATAGCCCTCATCATAATTATAATATCCACAACAACTGACAATAAAATTGCAAGTATAAACCGCTGTATTTGTGCTTACTGTCCAGCGAGCTTCTTCGCCACTCCACGATATTTTTTTTACTTTATGATTAAAACGAATATGCTGATTGATGCTTCCTTCTTCGGCAGTTTCCCGAATATAATTGAGGATAGCAGGTCCGTCAGCAATGGCTTTCGTTTCCTTCCACGGCTTGAACGAATAGCCCAATGTGTACATATCACTATCGGAGCGAATACCCGGATATTTGAATAAATCCCAAGTGCCGCCGATAGCATTGCGGGCTTCGAGTATGGCGTAAGATTTGTCAGGGCATTTCTCTTGCAAGTGGTGTGCCGCACCAATACCCGACAAGCCCGCCCCAATAATAATGACATCAAAATATGTAGCTGACGAATCCATAAAAGTTTTATTATAAATACAAATAACGATAAGGGATTTGTAAAGATAACTTTTTTAGAAATGTAAAATGTGAAATACAAAATAATAAATATAAAAGTAATTATCTTGACAATATCATGTTTAAAAAATAAAAATATGTTTGTATTTAATATGGGATATTTTTCTGAATTTGGGCTAAAACTCGTCAGACATTTAAACTTTACAGGAAAAATATGACATCATCGGTGAATTTTGAAAATGTCAGACGAGTTTTAGCCCAAATTCAAGAGCAAAATGCCAACTATATTAAATAAAAATCGAAATGACACTGTCAAGTTATGATGTATGTATTTTTATTTCATAAAATATAAAAATAAATTATTTTTTAATTTAATAAAAAAATTATTACAAAGAAAATCTGTATAATCTGCATTTCACATCAATTGTTAATTATTTGCGAACTATTGTACCATGTTAAATTTTTTTGATTACATTTGTATGTAACTTTACAAGCTCCAATCACGAATCATTAGATCCACAAATGTCTGACAAACGTTTTGCCATAATAGATATAGAGACCACAGGCGGCAAGCCCGGACCTGACCGGATTACAGAGATTGCTATTGTACTGCACGATGGCAAACAGGTGATTGACAGCTTTGAATCATTGATTAATCCTGAGCGAAGCATCCCTTATGGCATCACACAGATTACGGGTATTACGAATGAAATGGTGGCGGATGCGCCTAAGTTTTTTGAGGTAGCCAAGCAGGTGGTCGAAATGACAAAAGGGGCAATTTTTGTAGCGCATAATGTGGGTTTTGATTATAGTTTTATTAAATATGAATTTCAACAATTGGGCTATGTATTCAGACGACGAAAACTGTGTACAGTGCGCCTGAGTCGCAAGATGTTTCCAGGATTGCGCTCCTATAGTTTGGGAAATTTGATTAAACATTTTGATATACAAGTCACTGACCGTCACCGCGCTATGGCAGATGTCATGGCTACCATAGAAGTCCTCCAAAAAGCCCTCAACAAAGATGAAAATGAGGAAACAGATACTATGGTCAACTTGGGTGTAAGCGAAACCCGCTTGCCACCCAACATCACCCTCGACCAACTCCACGACCTGCCCGAAGCCTGCGGGGTTTATTATTTTTATGACGAAAACGGCGAGGTGATTTATGTTGGTAAAAGTATAAATATTAAAAAAAGAGCGATGCAACATTTCGCCGCCGAAACCCCGAAGGCAACCAAGATGCAGCGTATCATTCACGACATTAGTTACGAGTTGACGGGCAGCGAACTCATTGCTCTGCTCCTCGAAGCCACCGAAATCAAAAGCCTTTCTCCGCGTTTCAATTCTGCCCTACGCAACCGGAATATGAATTGGTGTATCCACCGCTACACCAATGAAGCCGGATATATTTGTTTTACTTTGGCAAAAACTACGAAGAAAAAGGCATTGGAATTGGATATTGTGGCGCGATTTCACAGGTCGGCAATAGCGAAAAGTACCTTGCGAAGTTTGGTACGGCGGTTTGAATTGTGTGCTTGTCTATGTGGAACGGCATCAAGCGGAGAGAGTTGTTTTCAGTACCAAATCGGGCAGTGTGCAGGCGCATATCTCGGCAATGAACCCGCTGAAAGTTATAACGAAAAAGCCGCACTTGCGGCACAGGCTTTTGAGCGTATTTTTGAGTACGATATGCTGCTGGTAGGAGAGGGGAGAACGCCCGACGAACACGCTGTTGTTTTGGTAGAAAATAATCAATTCGGTGGCTTTGGCTATGCCGCTAAAGAAGATGTACGCAATACGGAAGACCTCAAATCAGCCATAAAATCATACCCACATCATGCTGATTATCTGGAAATTATACAAGGTTACCTGAAGAAAGGTAAAGAAGTAAAGATTGTTAAGCTGGAGTGTTGAAGTGTTGTTGTTGTGTGGTGGTGGTGGTGTAGTGTTGTAGTTTCGATGAACTAAGAACTACAACACTTCAACACTACGACACCACAACACTACGAACTACAACACTAAGAATTATTGCCAATCTAGTTGTACAGCATTTTGGAGAATGTTACGTGCTTTATTGATATTTCGGGTTCTGTTCATACGTCTTTCGGCTTTTGATTTATGTTTGCCCAACACATATTTCGCTGTGAAAGCGATAGAGTGCAAATTGGTGAAATCCGTATCCGTGGCGAAGTAATGACGCAAACCTGCACCATAACGACCCTCCAAGCCCAACTCAACTCTCCTGAGTATGGTAATTCCGAAACCTGCCTGTGCAAATACCCGCGCAGATATACCGTCATTAATATTATTGTTTTCGCTAATGTGATTGGACTCCCGGGCATTGCCCCATCTGCCTGTACTATACTCACTATCCGAACCCCATACAGAAAGATAATTGCCAAATTGATAACCTGCATTTGCTCCTATACCGCCATATAAATTCAAAAATTTCAAATTCAGAAAACCTAAAACAGGCACTTTTTTAATCAATACACCCTCCAAGTCTATTTCATTACCATGAGAGATAACGCTCAAATTCCGATATCCTCGGTCACTATTATCGTACAGATATACCGCATCCATTCTATCGAAAATAAATACGCCGGAAGTCTGTAATTCTACATTGGAGCAAAACTCAGGTTGGAACACAAGTGTCAACCTAATATTCGGATTGTCACAGGCACTCGAATACTGGAAGCCATTAGACAAATCGAAGTAGGGTGTAATATCTTCTGAGAAGCTTTCATTGGTTTTTGACAATAAAGTCTCCGTAGAAAGACCGGGCAGCATATCCCAATCCTGACCTAGTGCGATACCAAATTTCTTGACCTTCATTTGTGCATCAGCATGAAAAGTACCCATAAAGCTAATCAAAGCAATGAATAATAATAATTTTTTCATAAAGAAATAGTTTTATATTAAAAAAATAATTTTACATAAAGAAATATGATGGGGGAGGTTGATTAATTTGATTAATTTATATGTAAATATAATGAAAAATAATTGAACAGTCAATTTTATAGGCTTATTTAACTATTGTTAAAATCGGTGATAGCCGAGCTTAAATTTGGAACAAATCTTCCATTCTGAGCATACATATATTTTAATTTTTAAAACATAATATTGTCAAATTATTTCATCTAAATTTATTTTTTAACATATTTTTTGATAAAATTTATAATTAAATGTACTATATTTGAAATATTTATAGTGTTTTTTTGACAAGTTTATCCAATTGGTTGACACTTCATACGATAGTAATTTTACACAAAATATAAGTAAGCCGTTTGGTAAACTTTTCAAGTTTGCTAAACGTGGGTAAGGCATTGAAATTCATAATTAGCTAAAAATCAGTGCTTTACTCTTCCGATAGCTATCGGAGACCAAACTTTTTGAAGTTTAGCAAACGGAGTATTTAAATTTTATTTTAACTTTTAACTAAGCGTTCATATAGTGTCAACTACTTTTGTCGTTTGGATAAACTTGCCGTTTTTTTTGATAAAATTTATGTCAAGTCTGTTCGATGAGTGCAGGACAGATTTTTAATTTCATAAAAAAATATTTTGAGAAGTGTGCTGTAATGACTGCTTTAGCTTGACAATGTTAAATTAAAAAAATAAAAGTATGTTTATTCTTAAAACCGGAAATCTGCCCCGAATTTGACCTAAAACTCGTCAGACATTTTCAAAATGTCAGACGAGTTTTAGGTCAAATTTAGACCGAAGCACCTATTTATAGTAAACAAAAATCTAATTTAACATTGTCAAGTTAGCTGTCAAGTGAAATGAAAAACATATTTATAAATCATTGTTTTTAAATTTATTACAAATTAAAATAATAATCTACTTGACAGCTAAAGCAGTCATTACGGGTTTGCCATCATTAAAAGCTAAAGATTTGTCCTGCACCCTGTTCGATTTTTTTCTATCTGATTTAGTCTTTAATCCAAGTCGAAGATATAATTTAAAAATAAATAAAAATAAATACTAAATATGTAATTATTTGATTATTAAATAAATAGAATAAATTATGATGATTTTTTTTAATAGAGTATTTATGTTGTTCCTGTTGGTGAGTATATCCGTTGAATGGGTAAACGCACAAACTGTTTCTACTTGTGGTGCTACGGCTCCCGAGCTACCGAACCAAACTATAAATGTAGGGCAAGACGGTACTCTGCCTCTTCCTCCCTTGAGTGTTGAGAGCAACCTGCCTGATTTGGAATATGCCATACAACTTGTGGGGCTTCCGGCTTCAGATACTTTGGGCGACCAAATTGTAGGTTTTACCAAAAACAATACTTTCAATCTCAACGACTTCGGCTTGCAAACCAATGACTATTTTATAGTGACTCCTATTGCCTACGACTTATCGCAATCGCAACAACTGGTTGATGCAATCTTTAACGGTACCTTCCTTTTTTCGCCTTGCTGCAATTTTATAGGAACCTTTCTGCCCAATACCTGCGAAAACCTCGAAGCCGCCGGCATATATCAAGGTTCTGATGTTCAGGGGCTGGAAGATATACTAAAAGTTATATTTACATTTGTAGGCGATACCACGCTGACTGCTTCTGTGCTTGGACTTGCTTCTTGGTTGGATGGCTTCAATGAGATAGCCGGTTCACTACCCGCCTCGTGTGGTGGCAATCAAGTGCCGATATGCTATGCACTTAGCACACCCCGCAGGATTGATTTTAATATCAAGGTATTGCTCGAAGGTGCGTATTTGAATACGGGCGAAATGAGTACAACGCTCAATACCGGTCGTCACCTCTTGCCCGGACAAACACCTTCCGGCAATCTTGCCACTCCCACACCTGCGGGTCAACCTTATCATCGTATGCCTTGGAACTATACAGGCATGGAAGGAGCAAATTGGACGGATGCGAATTATTCACCGGATGTAGTGGATTGGTTATTAGTATCTTTTAGAGTGGATATTGAGAAAAATACCGAAATCGGCAGAAGGGCTGCCCTGCTGCTCAAAGACGGTACGGTAGAGATTCTTGACGATTTTGAACTGCCGTCTAATGCGCCGAATGCTATGTATATTATTATTGAACATCGCAATCATATCGGGGCGATGACTCCACAAGCTATTATGATTGTAAATAATACATTGACTTACGATTTTACATTGGCAGATAGTTATAATGGCGGTGGTACAGGTACAGGTCAAAAGCAACTGCCTTCCGGCAAGTGGGTGATGCTTGCGGGAGATGCCGACCAGTCTGATTTTCCGAGTTATGATATAGTAGGTTCGGATAAAATTTCTTGGGAAGATAATAACGGTGCATTTGATTATTATACCGCACCGGATTTTGATATGAATGGCGATGTCAATGGTGCGGACAAGGTGTTTTGGTTTGACAACAACGGAGTGTCGTCGAGAGTACCTAAGTAAATGTAAAATGTAACTTGATAATATCATATTCAATTTTTATTTAATATAATTGGCATTTTGCTCTTGAATTTGGGCTAAAACTCGTCAGACATTTAAATATTGCTAGAAAAATATGATATCATCGGTGAATTTTGAAAATGTCTGACGAGTTTTAGCCCAAATTCGGAAAAAAATATCTCATGTTAAATACAAACATATTTTGATTTTCAAAACATGATATTGTCAAGGTAAAAAGTATAGGACGCAGAATTGATATATTTTTTGCATTTAATTGATTTTAAATTTATTAAAAAAGAAAATAATTTATAATGTTTTATTATATACTATCGACACTTTTGCATTTTACATTTCAAAAAAAGTTGAAATTTTTGGTTCTTTGACAATTTTTGCAAAAAGGATTCCAACCTTGCGCCCAAACCTATAAGGTTTTTGGAAACCTTATAGGTTTTACATTGATAATCAAATATTTAAATTTTATTATTTTTTTTAAATTAAAAGCTAATTTTCTTTTTTGCAAAAATTGTCAAAGAACCAAATTTTTTTACCATATAATGGATTTCGGACTATTGGAAATCAATTATAAAATTTGTAACTTTATGGCACATACAAATGAAATTACACTATGAGTAATATTGCGAAATTAAAAATACACCACCTGATGATATTGCTGAACTACTTGGTCTGTCAACAGATGAAGTCATGGAAATCAAATCAAGATTAGATGAATAAACCCACTCATACCCCGCTGTCAAATACCTATCTCCACCTCGGCAGCAATGTAGGTGACAGACTCGGCAACTTACTCAAAGCCAAATTTTTAATTAATAAAAAAATTGGTCATATTGAGTTGCTCTCCGAAGTCTATGAAACCGAAGCATGGGGCAATACTGACCAAGCTGCCTTTTACAATCAAGCCATACTCGTACGCACCCAAATGACTCCACACGAGACACTCGACACCATTCATGAAATAGAAAATATACTGGGCAGAAAACGCAGCGAACATTGGGGACCCCGAACGATTGATATTGATATATTATTTTTTGAAAATGAAGTCATTAATACCCAAAAACTCATAGTTCCGCACCCGCGTCTGCACGAGCGCAACTTCGTTTTGGTGCCACTTTCTGATATTGCCCATGATTTTATCCACCCAATTTTGAATAAAAGCATCGGAGAACTTCGTAAATTGTGCGCTGATACTTTGGAGTGTGTTAATGTTGAAATGCGTTAATGCAATAATGTTTTTAATGTAAAAATGTTGTAATGCGTTAATACAAATAATAAAGGTAAACATTATAGCATTAACGCATCATCGCATTTCAACATTATCGCATTAAAAACATTATCGCATTACCACATTATCGCATTACAATGAACGAACCGCTGACACAGCATTATAATTTCATAGCCATAGAGGGGAATATTGGCGCAGGTAAAACAACTTTGTCACAGATGTTGGCGCGTGACTTCAAAAGTAGATTGATTTTGGAAGAATTTTCGGACAATCCTTTCCTGCCTTTATTTTATGACAATCCTGAAAGACATGCCTTCTCGGTAGAATTATTCTTCATGTCGGAGCGATACCAACAGATACAACAAACCATGCTCGCCCAAGATCTTTTTCAACAAAAAACCATTGCAGATTACTTCTTTATGAAAACCCTCCTCTTTGCCAATACCACTTTGCAAGGAGAGGAGTATCGCCTGTTCCAACGCTTTTTTAATATCCTCAATGCCAGCTTTCCCAAACCCCAATTATTGGTCTATCTGCACCGCTCCGTAAATAAAGTGATAGAACAAATCAAGCATCGCGGACGCGAGTACGAGCAAGAAATTTCAGCCGAATATTTGCTAAAAATACAGACCGCATATTTAGAATATTTTAAGGTAGAAAACGATATGCCCATATTGATTTTGGATGTCGAAAATATTGATTTTGTGAATAATGAAGACCATTATCAAATTATCCGAGATTGCATTAATCGCCCCTATAATGTGGGTATGCATCGTATTAGTTTGTTGAGTTTGTGAGGAGTTGATGGAGTGATAGAGTTTATAGAGTGATAGAGTTGATAGAGTGATTAGTTACTGACCTCATCAAGCAACTTCATAAACTTCATAAACTTCATAAACTTCATAAACTTCATAAACTCTATAAACTCTATAAACTTCATAAACTCCACTAAACTCCACTAAAACTGTTAAAATACAGACAAATCTTGTATTACGATTGATTTTATACAAAATAAATCTTGAATTTATTTTAAAATTAAATACCTTTACGGTCTAATTTATACTTTTTGAGGTACAAGCTACAATAATATCAATGAATTTTGAAAGGAAAATATGAGATAAAAAGCTATTGTTCAATAATTTACAATACTGTTTTTTATAAATTATAACTTTTTTTGATTATTATTTTAAATATACTTGCTTGTTTAATCAAAGTTATTTACTTAATTTAAAATATACAAAAATATCATCTATGTCTCCGAGAAAAAGTAAATTACCGCTTATTTTAGGTGCCATTGTTGCAGTCTTATTATGTTATAATGCTTATCTTTTGATGGATAAAATCCAAAGAGAAAAGCAGGATGCGGAATACAGAGAAAAAACGACCAAAGATTTGGCAGAAGCGAAAGCACTGTCACAAGAATTGGAAACCAATTACAATTCTGCCATAGCTGAATTAGAGAAAGCAGCTACTGAAAATTCGGAATTAAAGTCAATGATTGACAAGCAAAAAACCGAATTGGGCAAAAGCAAAGCCAAAATCCAACGCATCATCAATGAAAACAAAGGCACTGATGAAGAACTTGCAGAAGTACGTCGAATGATGGCAAGTTTTTATTCCCAACGCGATGGTTTCCTTGCTGAAATTGCTGACTTGAAACGAAAAAACAAGAAACTGGTTGCCAAAACAGTTGTGCTAAAAGAAGAAAAAGAAGTGCTGAAAGAGGTGGTTGATGAACAAAGGGTCATTGAAGAGGAACTTCGTATGGCGAAAAGCAATCTTGAAGTTGCCAAAGCTGACCTTGAAGTCGTCAACAGATCGCTCAAAGTAGAAAAAGACGAACTGAAAAGTATGGCTTCGGTACTCAAAACCACCGACATGTTGTCACAAGGTATTAAAATCCGCAACAATGGCGAAGAAAAAGTCGTCAAATTCGGAAGAAGAGCCGACCGGATAAAGGTATGCTTCGAGCTATTGGAAAACAATATCACCAAGCCCGGTCCGCAAAAGATTTATCTTCGAATCGTCAATCCGGCAGGGGAGACGATTGCCGTTGAAGACAAAGGATCCGGTGTGCTTAAAGACAATCAGCATGGCGGCGAAACCCGCTATACCATTTCAGAAGTCATCGAATACCAAAATGCACCGACTGAAATGTGCTTGTATTGGGAAGATGAAAATGGTTTTGACAAAGGTGCTTATACCACCGAATTGTACCATCAAGGTTACATGATTGGCAAAGACCAAATTGTATTGAAGTAGTAGATTTAAGTAGTTGGACAAAAATATCTTAACCACTAAGCGCACTAAGAACACGAATGTCGAATGAACCTCGTTCTTCAACGGGGTAGCTACATAAGAAAACTAGGGCAGTGTAAAAAATTCATTATTAAATTAGAAACACTTTGTGAACTCTACATCTGTTCGATTTTAGTCTTCTTCGTGTGCTTAGTGATTCAAAAATTGTTAGTTTATTTTTGTCCGACTACTTAGATAACCGGACTTTGGACATTTTGGAAATTCAGTAACTGGGAGATGCGGTTTTATATCGTAAGTAATTGATTATCAAGTATTTTATTTTTATTAAAAATATATAATTAATTTAATTTTATAATTATTTGATAAAAATCCCGATAGCTATCGGGATACCTAATACCAAATTTCCTAATTCCCCAATATCCAAAATCCAGTTAGATAATAATCAATAGTCGATTGGCAATTGCCAATCGACTATTGATTATTGTTATCCCATTATAACCTACTTAAATCCATATCTTTCTGTACAGAATGTGCACAACTTCCAATAATAAGAGTAACTCCTCCAATCCATGTTCAAGCCCCATCTACTTTGCCTTTTCTAATTAAAAAATCAATCTCACAAAATTTACCTGATTAGCATATACTTTAAATATGATGAATATATTTATATGTTAAAATTAATTCATTATGTTTTGATAAGTAAAAAATATTTATTATTTTTGCTGCTCATTAAGAAAACTAATCCTATAATGTAATTAACATTATTTATCATGTTATTTATTATTTAATTACAATTTAATAAAATTTGATTTAGATACACACCAAAGAATCATTTTTTATAGAACTTCCCCACCTACCTATTTCTTGAATATCCACTTGAGCTACTCCTGCTCCTATATTTACGGTCAACCACACATTATTGATTGTATAATCAATGTGAATATTTACAGCCTTAAATAATTTTAAAAGGTATAAATATACACTTTTATTTAATTGTACATATAAAAATATTTTATCAATTTAATTTTTATTTATGAGAGCATTTAGACCCGACACATACGAATTATCGCGTACTGTCGAAGTTGGAATAGCAGGATCCGCCCCTGCTTCTTTCACAGGAAAAACAAGTGTTTTTTCTTATTTTTCAAGTATTAAATTTAAATTACTTTTACCATGTATAGCTTTACTATTTTTAAATAGTAATATTTATGCACAAAACGATGTTCAAAGATGTGGTTCGAGTGATTACATGGAATTAATGTTGCAAGATCCTGTTTTTAAACAGAAGTTTTTGTTAAAGCAAGCTGAAATTAAAAATCAAGTTTCTTTTCAAAATGCCTTACCTCCATGTACCAATCCATTGATTATTCCGGTTGCCGTACATTACGGAACAGGTATAACACAAGCTAATCAGCAATGTCTGATAGATGCGGCACAGGCACAGGTAGCTCAACTGAATCTGGATTTCAACGATGCCAATGCCAATGCAGGAAATTTGGCTACATGGATTAATGCAGGGTGTACCGATTTGGGAGGTACGGAAGGTATAAATGCCGTACCTGTTGACGGTGTATGTATGCAGTTTTATTTAGGTAATCAAAACCTACCTGCCGGAGAAGACAATATCGGCGGTTTGGCGATTACAGAGGGAAACTATACTTGGTCAGGAGGGGCAGATGCTCCGAATTGGGCAGGATATCTCAACATTTTTGTAGATGATAATGCACAGGGCTTCTTGGGGGTAGCTCCGTTTAGTGGAGGAGCTAATCCTAATGGTAACGGCGTGTTGGTGGTTTCTGATGCCTTCGGAGGTACAGGATTTACCGGTTGTACTTCGGGAGCTAATATTGGTACGGATCCTATATTCAATAATGGAGCTACTGCCACACACGAAATCGGACATTACTTCAGTTTGGAACATACCTTTGAAGAGCCTAATTTTGGTGGTCCGGATTTACCGGATACTCCTCCACAAAATATTCCCAACCGTGGCTGCCCCACAGTAGATACCAATACCTGTATGGCATCGGGTTGTCTCAATGATGTGCGTATGCCCATGACCTGCAATAGTTATACAGGCAATTTTATGGATTATGTGGATGACGATTGTATGTTCACTTTTACAGAAGATCAAGTAATTATTATGCAGGCTACGGCGGCTGAACAAGGACTATGGGCTGTAGATAATATAGCTATAAATTGTCCGGCAGTAACAGTAGTAGATGGCGATGCCTCTATATGTTCCGGAACTTTGACAGGTCAAATCTCAGACTGGCAAGATTCAGTAGAGACAGATAATGCAGCAGCAATTGCAGACGCTAATACAGCTGTTGAAGTAACTTACAACGGTGGTCCTACCAATTCAAATCCTGCGGGATGTGATAATTTGGATGAAGTAGTGACGGCTACATTAAATTGTTTTGGAGCTGATGGTATAGAAGGTAATGCTGATGATGAAGTTTTACCATTAGGCACTTTTACTTTGACGACTTTTCCGGCAGCTCAAAACCCAA
>CALIZI010000066.1 GCA_938028705.1 uncultured Saprospiraceae bacterium
AATAATGCTAAGTATTGTCAGTGCATCTCACGCAGAGTTCGCAGAGAACGCAGAGGACTGATAATCAACACTCTGCGTTCTCTGCGTTCTCTGCGTGAATCACTTAATAAAAATAAAAATGCGACAATTTGGGCTGCACCCAAAACCTTCGTCTGACACGATTATCACTTATTTTTTTAGTTGGCAAAATTCTAATTCGTCAATGAGTTCGTCAAACTCGCTATCCCACAGATTATTTTGCTTTAGAAAAGCAATCAATTTGGGTGTTTCATCTTCTTCAAGAATGATGGTAGAGACGAGGGCAGCGTATTCTTCCTCTCTATTTCCTTGTCGAAACAGACCTTTTATTTTATTACAAAAACGGGTTATTTTTCTTTTCGGAGTTGATGAATTTCCTTGAATTTCAAGCATTTCTTCCTCTAAATCTTCTAATGCTTGAACAAGCACATTACCTATTTTTGCTCTTTTTTTGCCAAAATGAATCCAATCATTAATTGCTGTGTAAATGATAGTATTTTTTCCTATTTCAGAATCTTCTCTTGCTTTATATCTGTATTTTTGAAAATACAAATGCTCACGCGGATGCACTTCAAACGGATTGATAATTGGCTCTTTCATCACATCCAAATCACCTTTAACGACATTGCATTTTTTGAGCGAACCCAATAAATTCCCCCATTCAAGCACTTTATCAGGATAAATACTTTTACAATAAAAATGCTCCACTTCCATATATTTCGATTCTTCATCAAAACGGACTTCTGAATACACACATTTTGAAAAAGACATCATACTGATAGCCTTGCGAATGAAAGATTTATTCCATACATCTTTGCCCGATTTTTTATATTCGTTGGTGAGTTCTCGTACCAATTTATCTGTCAACTTGGCGGGTTTCGGTGCTAAGGTCAGTTTTATCATCAGGCAGGCAGTTGGGAAAGTTGGATTTCGAGAATTTTACGGTCGGGGCTGTTCGGATGAAGCATTTTTGATAAGATTTCATAGGTTTCATGTGCGGTTTTATAGTCTTCATTATCAAGGGCTTTATCGAATTTTTGCATCAAACCTTCGTAGCGTGTGGAGTGTGTAGAGGGTGTTTCCAATACATCATTCAAAATCTCCTCAATCGTCCAACCTTGAAAGGAAGAATTGGGGCGACAGATGATTTTTGTTGCGCCGTTTTCGCGTTTGAGTTGCACCAAATTGACCTCTTTCAATTCCTGTAATACATGCGGGCTATGTGTAGTGACGATAAATTGTGTGGCAGTAAAATTATCAGATAAATAATTGATAATTCGACGTTGCCATGCAGGGTGCAAGTGCAGGTCAATTTCATCAATCAAGACCACCGCAGGTTCGCGTAGCGGCTGCTTGGAAGCGGGGTATCGCTCCATCATTTTTTTACTCAAATCAAATATCCATGCCAAGGTGGTTTGGTAGCCGTAGCCGAGTTCGTGGAGTTGAAACCAACCGTCTTTGGTTTGAAATTCGAGGTGGTTTTTTAAGTCATCTGTTGTCGTGAATCGTAAATCGAATATGTCGGGGAATATTTCGCTGATAATTAGGTTTTTGATGTGGGTGATGCGGTCAGTAGCTTTGGTTTGGACAGCTTTATCTTCGCTGTTTTTTGAGGCGAAATTTAGTTGGAAAAGCCAGTCGGTGAGGTCGGTAATATCTTTCCCGTTATAGATTAGTGTAAGAGAATTTTCACCAAATAATTTCTCGTCATCCGAAGCATTATTATTACCTATCTTTCTTGATACACCATAGCCATAGATTCGGAAATTTTTAAATTCATCGTGATTTCTATTTGTACAAAGCCCACTGTGAGTACCTGTCTCCTTATCAAAATGAGTGGTATATCCCCATTGATATGAATATCGTTCAGACAAATATTTTGAAAATTTTTTAAGTTTAATTTTACCAATGAACATAGAAGGCATATTACTCCACCATACATCGCACCCTAAAGAAATATCTGCTTTTAAATTAAATGGTTCGGTTATTACAAAACCTAAAGGCAGGTAATATTCTGATTTAACTTTGTATTCAATGAAAGGCTCTAAACTCGCCACAGCCTTCAACAAACTCGTCTTCCCCGAATTATTCTCCCCTACAATCACCGTCCATTGTTGAAGCGTCCCATCATCCTTGATGATAGGAATTTCATTTTTCCCTTTAAAAGCATGGAAATTTTCGATGTAAATGCGTCCGATGTAGGCTGCCTTCATCATGTAAAAATACAACATTTTCTACAAAAAATCTGCGAAATCTATTTAATCCCCTAAATCTGCGTTCTGTTTCGCGTTCCATGTGCATACGCAAGCCGGAGGCATTACGCTACGTGTGTTATATCTGCCATTTTGACAATAAATTTATTTTAAAATTTTACATTTTGTCATAAAAAACATTCAAAACTGACAAAATATCCAGCAATATTCAACAGAAATCGAATGGCACACAGATTGAATAAAGTAGAATGTTCTCGTTAATTTGGGTTGAAAAATTTTGCAAAGCAAAACATACTAAATTAACCAATATATGAATCAACTAATTAAATAAAATAAAGAAATGGGTAAAATAATAGGTATTGACCTTGGAACCACAAACTCGTGCGTAGCCGTTATGGAAGGCAACGAGCCAACGGTTATTGCCAATGAAGAGGGGCGCAGAACGACCCCTTCTATCGTTGCATTTTTGGATAATGGCGAGCGTAAAATCGGCGACCCTGCCAAGCGTCAGGCGATTACCAATCCGACACGTACTGTCATGTCTATCAAGCGTTTTATGGGTACGAGTTTCTCCAAAGTAGGAAATGAAGTCAAAAATGTACCTTATAAAGCGGTCAAAGGCGACAACGATACGGTGCGCGTAGAAATCGACGGACGCAAATACACGCCACAAGAAATTTCGGCGATGGTATTGCAAAAAATGAAAAAAACGGCAGAGGATTTTCTCGGTACGAGTGTGACGGAAGCGGTGATTACCGTTCCTGCATACTTCAACGATGCACAACGCCAAGCCACCAAAGAAGCCGGACAAATCGCCGGACTCGAAGTGAAGCGTATCATCAATGAGCCGACTGCCGCAGCACTCGCTTACGGTCTTGACAAGCGCGACAAGGATATGAAAATCGCTGTCTATGACTTGGGTGGTGGTACATTTGATATTTCGATTCTTGAATTGGGTGACGGTGTATTTGAAGTTAAATCTACCAATGGTGACACACACTTGGGGGGTGACGACTTTGACCGCGTGATTATGGACTGGTTGGCAGAGCAATTTTTGAGTTCTGAGAATGTCGATTTACGCAAAGACCCAATGGCACTCCAACGCCTGAAAGAAGCAGCCGAAAAAGCTAAAATTGAATTATCGGCTTCACAAGAGACTGATATTCAGTTGCCTTATATCACTGCGATAGATGGTGTGCCTAAGCACTTAGCCACCAAATTGAGCCGTGCAAAATTTGAGCAACTCGCCGACGACCTCGTACAGCGCACACTCGGACCTTGCAAAGAAGCGATGAAAGATGCGGGCTACACCAATGCCGACATTGACGAAATCATCCTCGTAGGTGGTTCGACTCGTATTCCGAAAATACAGGAAGTCGTTGAAAAATTCTTCAATAAAAAACCAAGCAAAGGCGTAAATCCTGATGAGGTCGTTGCCGTAGGTGCTTCGATTCAAGGTGGTGTTTTGAGTGGTGATGTGACGGATGTTTTGCTCTTGGATGTAACGCCACTTTCGCTTGGTATTGAGACGATGGGCGGTGTTTGTACCAAATTAATTGAGGCGAATACGACGATTCCTGCGAAGAAATCAGAGGTATTCTCGACTGCTGCGGACAACCAACCTTCGGTTGAAATCCACGTCTTACAAGGCGAGCGCAGTATGGCGCAGCACAATAAGAGTATCGGTAAATTTATCCTTGATGGTTTGCCACCTTCACAGCGTGGTGTGCCACAAATCGAAGTGACTTTTGACATTGATGCGAATGGTATTTTGAGCGTTTCTGCCAAAGATAAAGGCACAGGGAAAGAGCAATCTATCCGCATCGAAGCATCTTCGGGCTTGTCTGACTCGGAAATCGAAAAGATGAGAGCAGAGGCAAAAGCTAACGAAGAAGAAGATAAAAAACAACGCGAAGCTGTCGAAGCACTCAACAAAGCGGACCAATTGGTTTTCCAAACAGAGAAGCAATTGAAAGAATTTGGCGATAAGATTCCGGAGGAGATGAAAGCCAAAATCGAAACAGCTAAAGACGAACTCAAAGCCGCACACGAAGCGCAAAATGTGGATGCTATCAATGCTAAAACCGAAGCACTCAACGAGGCTTGGGCGGCAGCGAGTCAGCACATGTACCAAGGCGGCGCACAGCCCGGCGCAGAAGGCGAACCTTCACCTAATGGCGAAACTGCCGATAATGGTAGCGATAATACAGAGGATGTGACGGATGTAGAATACGAAGAAGTGGACGATAAGAAGTAATTGACGTTTCATTGAGAAATATAAAAAGCCCTTTCGCTTGCGGAAGGGCTTTTTTTATTTTTTAGTTAAGCAAGGTTACATTCTGCCCTTACCTTAGCAAGTCTTAACAATCGCTCTACCATCACAAAATGATTCAACTCATCCCTCTCCTGACGACTAATCTCCTCATTTTTAGATTTCTCTAAAAGTACATTAAAACGTTGTTGCACATCCTCAGAAGCACGCATTTTGAGTACCTTTTCCGGTTCTGCGTGCGCGATTATTTCTGCGAGTTGGTCGTAAATGCTGTAAATTGTTGTCATAATTATCCGGTTATATTTTTTTTGTGATTAAAAATAATTTATTTATAAAAATAAATAAATTGTATTCAATGCATAATTTTTAATTTGGCAAACATGTTTCTCAAGACTTCAAATTTTTAAATAATTCATCCACAGAAATCTGCAAATCAATATATTCACAAACAACAGTTTCTCCGGCTTTAATAATATTTTTAATTTGATAATCACCATTTTGTGGGTTTTCGAATGTTTCGATTTGTCGGTCTTGCAAATTAATAATCCAGTATTCGCGGATCTTGGTCTTAGCATAAATGACCTTTTTTTGATTTCTGTCTCTTTTCAGTGAGGAGTCGGCGATTTCGATGATTAAAAGTACATCTTCCGGCGGGATAGAGCTGTTCATGTAATCATCGTCTCTTGCTTTTGCAATGACAATATCAGGTTCAGGCTCATTATTTTGTAGAATTTTCAGCGGACACTGAGGGGAAACAAAGTATTCATTTGCAAAACGAATATTCAGCATGCGAGTCAAACGCCCGACCATCCCCAAATGGGGATTGTTCATTGGAAACATTACAGTAATCATACCATTCAATAATTCAACACGTTGTCCTTCAAAAATACCTGTTTCGTATATTTTGTGATACTCTTTAATCGTAAAACGGCGAACCCCGTCCACCGACTCAATAACAGGTAATGTTTGTGTCTGAACTGCCATATCGTTTTATTTTTTTATTAAAATTAAACAAAAAATACGCGAAAAACAAGTAGCTCTAAAGGATAAATCCTCAATCGTTCAGCAAATCCAAGATACCATCGAGCTGCTTCGTATTTCTGCGAGTTGGTCGTAAATGCTGTGTATTGTTGTCATAATTGTCTTCTTATATCTCCTGCTCAAATTGTTCCACGACTTCCGCTGATACCCCGAAAATACTCATTACTTGCGGTTTTTTCATGCCTGAACGTAAGGCGTTTTTTATGGCATTGTCTATTTTTGATTGCATTTCCACTTCTTTTTTCTCAACTGCGGTATCAACGGCAACTGCAAGGGCAGCTTTTCGCATCTCATGTATGCGAGCTTCTTGGAATGCCTCAGGATCTATATTTTCGGTTTCGGCGAGTTGGGCGGCTCTTGCAACTGCGGGGTTTGACAGGTTGATATTCGGGTTTTCGGGATTATTCATGGATTCTTTAATGAGGTCGAGCCAATCTTTGATTTCCTGTGGGGTATTTTCATCCACAAATTCAGTATTGAGCATGACCATTTGGTGATTGTGCATGTGTCGCAACTGCCCTTCAAGTGTACGCGGGTTGATATCGGTTATCAGTACGTCATCTTTTATAGGTTCGCCACTTTTTTCTTCGATTTTATAGGCACGAGTCACGACAACAATAACATATACTTCCTTACCAAACCTATAATTTTTGGCACTATTTCGCTGTACATCGACCAAATTACCGAGAAAATAATGCAAAAACCGCCTGTAAGTGTAGTCGTAATCCACCTTTTGAATCTCTACAACGGTACGGTTTTTTTCATCTTCGGCGAATAAATCCATTTTAAATTTGATTGCACCAATTGTCGGAGACAATGCCTTTTCCGTCTCGACTTTATCAATTTCCAAGTCAAGTCCAAGCACGTCTTTCACAAAACCTTTGAATACCTCTACATCCGTAAAGACATTTTTAAAATGTACCTCATTGTCTAGATTAACAAGCATAATTTATTTTCACCATGAAAAAACGATTTAACCAAAGATAATCATTTTTATTGAAAATGTAAAACAAAAAGAATCCGTACTTTTGCCCCTTGAAATAAAAACCCCAACACAACGATACCCCAACACCACAACACAACATAAATGCAAAAATTCAATCAAATATTCGGTGAAGGCAAGCACCCGATTCGTACCTTCTTCGCGCCGGGGCGCGTCAACCTCATTGGCGACCACATTGACTACAACGGTGGCATGGTACTCCCTGCGGCTATCAATTTGGGCATCACTGCACAGGTACGTGAGCGCGACGACGATATTATCCGTATGCGTTCTGCGATGAGCGAAAAACGCATTGAAATTGATTTAAAAAAAGCCATTGAATACAGTCCGTCGGCAGGTTGGGGCAATTATCCTTTAGGTGTAATTCGGCTGTTGCAAATGACTAAAATGCCGATAAAAGGTGCAGATATTTTTTTCAACTCCACCTTGCCGATTGGGTCAGGCTTATCGTCGTCAGCAGCCATTGAGGTACTGACCGGATACGTACTGATGACCCTTGCCGGATTTGAGGTGGATAGAGTGGCTATGGCATTACTTTGTCAAAAAGCGGAAAATGAATTTGTAGGTGTCAATTGTGGTATCATGGACCAATTCGCCGTAGCCATGGGCAAAGCCGGACATGCCATTCAACTCAATTGCCAAAGCCTTGATTATCAACACATTCCATTCAATATAGGCGATTTTAAACTCGTCATTATCAACTCCAATAAAGAACGCGAACTCGCCGACTCTAAGTATAATGAACGTCGCGCTTCTTGCGAAAAAGCTCTTTCACTCATCAAGGAAAAATACGATGTAGCCAACCTATGTGAAGCGGAATTTCCAATGATCATGGAGCAGGTTAAAGACCCCGTTTTATTGGCTCGCGCCCGTCATGTTTGGTGGGAAAATCAGTATGTACATGAAGCCATCGAAGCCCTGCAAGACGGTGACTGGCAGACATTAGGTGAAAGTATGGATGCCTCGCATCTTTCTTTGAGCAATGATTACGAAGTGAGTTGTGATGAACTGGATATACTGGTGGATGCCGCCCGCTCGGTGGAGGGTTGTATAGGCGCACGTATGACAGGTGCGGGATTTGGCGGCTGTGTGGTCGCACTTGTACACGAGGATGCTTTGACTAATTTTACATCTTACGTTAAAGAGCGTTATCAGAAAAATACCAATCTGGAAGCTGACGTTTATGTATGTGAAGCAGTGGAAGGTGTACGTGAACTATGAGACGGTGAACGGCTGACGGTGAACGGTGGACGGTTTTCGATAGGACGAATGGAACGCAGATTTTTTGGCTCATGTAGGAAATTAGGTGGAATACAGGTTGTTTTTTATTTTAAATTGGAATAAAATGTTGATAATCAATCCTATAAGGTTTTCGAAAACCTTATAGGATTTGGACTTGCTTCACATTCCACCTGATTTCCTACATGAGCCGATTTTTTTATTGTTTATGAAAGGCAGAATGTAACACCGTCAGGCTGACGGTGTTACATTTTTAATTAAAATAATTTTATAATGTTTTTATTTTTAATAATAAAATATTTACAAATTTAAATTATTTTAAAATAAAAAAACACGTACTATCGAAAAAATTAATTTCCAACAAATTTACCCCGCAACTCAATACGATGAAAAAAACATTAATCCTATATCTTTTTTGTATCGGGGCATTGACGGCTCAGGCACAAAACCTGTTTATCAATGAATTCATGTCATCCAATGATGATTTTTTATTGGATGAAGACAGTGATGACAGCGATTGGATTGAACTATACAACAACTCTTCAAGCACAATAAATTTAAATCATTATTACCTCTCTGATAAATCTGACAATTTAAATCTATGGGCTTTTCCTAACCTCGATATTCCACCTTTTGAATTTATTATCATATTTGCCTCCGGTAAAAACAGGGCTATACAAGGCAGCGAACTACACACCAATTTCAGCATCAAAGCTGATGGAGAGGAGATTTTTTTAAGCTATAATGGAACACCTATCCACACCGCTCCTGCTATTGATCTGACCACAAATACGAGTTATGGATTAAATAATGACGGTGCAGCATCTTTTGTTATTTTTAATACACCTACACCGGGTTTTTCCAATAATAATTCGGTGCTATCCGAGTCGATTACATTCAGTCATACAGGCGGTATTTATGAGCAATCTTTTGAATTAAGCATCACAGGAAGTGATAGCTCAACTATTCGCTACACTATCGACGGAACGACACCAACCAATGCTTCCACATTGTATAATCATCCATTTTTTTTAGATAATTCATACCATTCACAGGCTAATATCAATCAAAGAGAAATCTATGCGCCCGACGAACATGAACCGCCCAATCCCAACACCGTTCCCAAATCTATCGTCATTCGGGCTGCGGCTTTTGATGCACAGGGTGAGCGAACTTCGGAGGTCGTGACACATAGTTATTTTATTAAAGAATTGGGTATTGACCATTCCGACTTTCTTATCGTTTCGATTTGTGCCGACCATGAAGATTTGTTTGATTATGAAACGGGTATTTTTGTGCCGGGCATTCATTGGGAATCTGACAATCCTTTGTGGACGGGAAATTATTATCAGCGAGGTATGGCATGGAAAATCCCTATTCATATTGAGTTTTTTGAGCCTTCGGACAATTCGAGATTCAGCCAACAGGCGGGTATGCGGACACATGGCGGCAATGCGCGAAGGCATCCGCAAAAGGGGCTTCGACTGTATGCAAGGAGCGAGTACGGCAACAGCTATTTCAATCATCCTGTTTTTCCAGACAGACCAATGACGAGCTATAAAAGACTGGTATTGAAAGCCTTTGCGTC
The DNA here is from genome assembly GCA_938028705.1 of uncultured Saprospiraceae bacterium. Classification (GTDB taxonomy): domain Bacteria; phylum Bacteroidota; class Bacteroidia; order Chitinophagales; family Saprospiraceae; genus JAHDEO01. Next base: position 9,375 of record CALIZI010000066.1, read on the forward strand.
CTCTTGGAGTCATACGGGTATTGAGGATTATTTGACTTATAATATGATTGCCGATTTGAATATTGACGGTGTAGCGATTCGTCCGGTGATTTTGTATATCAATGGCGAATATTGGGGCGTATATTTTGTACAGGAAAAAATTGATGAACGATATTTGGAAGCTAATTTTGGTGTAGATAAAGATAGTGTTGATTTGATGGAAGATTGGTGGGGCGGCACAGTAGCCGGAAGTTTTCATGATTTTAATGCTATGTATAATTTTGTGGTTAATAATGACTTAACTGACCCCGACAATTATAATACACTCTCAAATTGGATGGATATTGACAATTTTATTGATTACCAACTTTTTGAAATATTTATTGCCAATCAGGATTGGCCCGCCAATAATATGAAATGTTGGAGACCAAGAAACGGAACAGGCAAATGGCGTTGGATTTTTTTTGACGGCGACGGGGGTTTGCGAGAACTCGACCACCAAAGTTACGTCAGGGCATTGGATTTGGAAGAGCAGGGCAACCCGACTGAACATGTATCGTTATTTTTAAGAAAACTCATGGAAAACCCTGATTTCAAAACCAAGTTTTTTAATCGCTTGGAATGGCTCTTGAATACGCCCTTAGCCTATCAAAATACAGAAGAATGGTATCAAAATATCGTTCCTTTGGTGGGGCGTGAAATTCATCGGCAAGCTGATAGATTTGCCGTACCTGCCGATTACGACACGTGGAGCGAAAAACTCCATAATCTTCAATCATTTCTCGCTTTACGTGCCTGTGAAATGGAGGAGCAAACAATGGAAAATTTCAATGTTTCCGTTTACCGCGATAAGTGTAGTTTGGAAGAATCCGAGATACAAGATATGCTCGTTTATCCCAACCCTAATGACGGCAACTTTACATTGGTATTCCATTCACCAACTGTGACAACGGCAAAAATCATCATCAATAATATACTCGGACAAAGCCATCAAGTTCATCATACAATAGCCGAAAAAGGTAACAACACAGTTGATTTTCGTAATGAAGCCTTGCCCAATGGTATGTTATTCATCAGCATTGCTACCGAAAATGATGTCTTGGGAACGAAGATAATTTTTAAACATTAACATGAGCATGGAACACGGATTTTTGCGGATTTAACAGATGATACGAATTTTTTTATTATTTGTATGATGTCAATGTTTTTTTTAATTAAAATTATTTTATAATATTTTTTTTATTAAAAATAAATTATTTATAAATTTTATTTATTTTAAAATAATAAAAAAACACATACTATCGAAAAAAATCTGCATCATCCGCTCAATCTGCCAAATCCGCGTTCCACCTCGCCTTATCGAAAATTGGAATTTGGAATTTACTTTAGTTCATCACTAATATTTTCGTCACCATTTTTTCAAGTCCGTTTTTAGAAGTCATATAAACGAGATATACGCCGGATGCGGCGCGTCGTCCGTTGTAGTCATTGCCATCCCAGACGGCTTGTCCGCCGAGTGCCGTCGTTTCATAAACGAGTGTACCGGTGATGTCCGTAATTTTGACATTGGCATCAGTGGTAAGCCCTTTGACGGCTATGGTACCGGAATATTCCGGTCTGACGGGATTGGGAAAGGCATAGACATCTTTGAAAAAATCGCGCCCATCGGTGGCTTCGGCGCGATAAGAAAGTATGCCGCCAGCCGTTCCGACATAGACCTCGCCCGTAGCTCCGTCAATCGCCACATCTACGATTTCATTGCTGAATAGCGGGCTGTTTTCAACGGTAAATTGCGCGAGATTTTCCTCTATATCGGCATCCAACACAAAAAGTCCGGCATTTGTACCTATCCATTTCTGATTGGCACCATCTATGGCTATTGTATTGATAACCACATCTTTAAACAGATAATCATCTTCATTATCTTCATCAAAAACGGGTTTGCGTCCGGTACAGCCATTGTCAAATACTTGTCCGGTACATTCAAAAACCGCTGCCCCTTGTCGTGTGCCTGCCCACACATTGCCGTCGAGGTCAAGTTCAAGGCATTGTACGGAGTTGTTTTCCATGACGGTATTATCTTGGGTCAAATTGATGTAGCGGTCATCGGAAGTATCGTTGAGCGTACCGCCATCGTCAAAGACCAATATACCTTCTCCTCCTTGTCCGCCGGCAAACCATTTATAACCATTAAAATCTATTACAATCTGCGTGGGAAAACGAAAGCCCGTACTTGGGGTATAAGATTGCCAGTTGCCCTCGGGATCAACAACGACGATAGGTGCAGGCGCACCGTAATTACTCATCCACAGGTTATTGTCGCGGTCAAAGGCAAGACCTGAGATACGAGTGGAAAATTCGTCAGCTATAGGATGTGTTAATATGGAGTTGTCTTCTCCATATACTATGAAGTCTTCTCCGTCGTATTCAATTAATCCGCATTTGTAAGAACCCGCAAATACGCGGTCGTCGGTTGGATGAACGGCGATAGTGAGTACATCCCAACAGGAAGCTGCATTTAGCTCCGGAATCTCTTTCATTTGATAATTGGTCCATTGGTTATTGGCATAATTAAAGAAACCATCGCTCAATCCTCCACCTATATTTGCCTGCCACAAAGGTTTGACAGAGGAAGAAGCTACCCACACACCGGTATTAGCTATAATAATTTCACTGACATTACTTGAGTACGGTCCATCAATTTCGTACTCCCGCACTTCGCTTGTAGAAGGGGTAAAACTACCCATGCCGCTGATTAGATCAGCTATCCATACCACGCCATTTTCATCGTCAATCGACTCAGATGAATCTCCCACCAACGCACCGGTTGTGATACTAAATGTGGAACCATCAGGTGCAATAAGCATTACTTTATCCACGCCCGTATCGCGGGTCAGGCTGGCAACAAGGCGGTTTTTTCCGGCATTGAGGGAAGCAAAAGAAAACTCATTTTCATAGTGAAAAAACATCCAATCCATGCCGTCATACACATACAAACTATCGTTGACATCTGCATACAATTTATCATCATGCACCTGACTGACATTGGAATAATAAGCCAAAGGTAAGCCTTCCGATTCACTGAGTTTTTCCCAATTGGAGAAATTTGCCTGAAACAATTCTGTGGTATTGAGGGCTACACGATACAAGCCGTCATCGGTAGAGGCATAAAGATAATCTCCATAAACGGAAGTTGAATTAATCTTTAAATTAGTGAAGGTTGTAAATCGAAATTCCTGTTTTTCCGTATCCAATTTTACAATACCAAAGCCCGTAGAAAGCCATGCAAATTGATTTTGAAAATGGATATGATAAATTTTATTATCGCCCGTTATGCCTTCATCTTTAATGCCCGAAATATTGACCACGCCTTGCGGAGTGAGCAAATCAATATTGCTGCTCGTATAAGCGATAAATAAAATATCATTATAATCATTATATCTGATTCGTTGAATACCTGCATCGCTCAATCCGGTGACTTTATTGAATAATTCGGTAGAATAATCCGATTTATTCAAGGCAAATAAAGATTCTTTACTGGCAAAATAAATCGCCTCATCGCTCTGTGTCACAGATACCGCAAAAGTGTAAGGTAGGTGCGACCGCCATTGTCCGATGGCAATATTTTGTGCTTGTACAGGTAAGAAAAATGATAAGGAAAGTATGGTCAGCAGGTATCTCATTTCTAGTAGTTGTATTGGTTAAACAGGTAATCAGTTTATCAGATAATCAGGTACTTTTTATATTTCGCTGCGCGAAATGTCTTAACGATAATATAACTTTTTTATGGAAAAAATATTACATCAGTGCCGTAAAAAAACGACCTTCCGCATTTACGAAAGGTCGTTAGAAAGATGAAATATTTTACTTGAGTTTGCCATTTAATTGACAAACAGTATTTCGTTGAAATTTGTTTTTTGGAATTTATTGCTTATCGCTTTTCTTTACTTTTTTCTTTTTCTTGGGTGCTTCTTCCACCGCAGTATCATCAGTTAATTCTTTCAAGACATCTTCCAAAGCAAATTCATCACCTTCTACATAGCCATCGTGACGATAAACAATATTACCCTCTTGGTCAATGACCATCGTGTATGGAACAGCTTGAAAATTTAAAGCGCGTTTGAGGTCTTCATTTTTGTCGGAAAGTACAGTGTATTCCCAACCTTTGCTATTCACCACAGATTTTATTTTGGTAACTGAACGGGCATTATCCACAGAAATCGCCACGAGTTCCATATTATAATCTTCCTGCCAATCGGCGTAATATTCAGCGATATTGTCCAATTCTTTTTTGCAAGGTACACACCACGTAGCCCAAAAACTCAGGACAGTAATTTTACCATTATCAGCGTAATCTTTGATGTTTACTTTTTTGCCGCTCAATTCTTGAATAGTCACATCGGGTAATGTACGCTCTTGTGCAAATACATTAAATGCAATACTCATGCAAAATAAAACGGCAAGTAATTTAGGAAATTTCATGTATTTAAATTATTTATTATTGAATAGAAAATGGGGTTCTTTATTCTGGGTGCAGGACAAATTTTTAATCTACCCTGTACCGACGACTTTAGTCGTCGCGGGAAATGTCGGGTCACTTGACGGCTAAAGTCGTCAGTACAGTATCATTTCAACGTAAAATTAAAAATTTGTCCTGCACCCTTTATTCTTTATTTAAATGCTAATTTAATGCCAATTTTTTATAATGAATGAATTATTGAATGTAGAATGAATGGCAAATGTGTTAATGCAATAATTGGAAAAACATTAAGTCTGCATTAATAATGAGAAAAAACGATTTTAACAAAATTTAATTTTGCATTATATAAAAATTTAATTTTTCAATTAAATAAATAACATAAATTAAATTAAATAAATTTTTAAATTGTAAATATTTATAAATAATGAAAATATTTTATATTTATTTTTTTCTTATTCTAATTTTTCAATATAAAAATAAAATTTTAACTTTTTTGAATTTCTATACTTTCTAATGTGGACTCAACATTATAGCATTAACGCATTCCAACATTATCGCATTAGTTATTCATTCATTCATTCAAAATTCATGGGCTGTCGTAGTCTTGCATAAATATCACCTGAACGTTCATGCTCGTGAAATCCACGTAAAACGGTACGCATAGCAGTAGTTGTCACCCATTTGGAAGCAGCAAATTCGGTTTCGTTTTGGTATGCCCATTTGTATTCATAATCACCTAATGCCTCAAGGCGTGTCAGGCAGGTAAGGGCGTAATTGGGTGCGTGTGTGAGGTAGCCAAAGGCAATATTTCTGATGGGCTGCGTGAGTCCTTCTAATATTTCGACCTCGTAGCCTTTACAATTGATTTGGCAAAAATCGGGCAAACCATGACTTTCAATCACTTCATCAAAGGTGATAATTTCTGTAGATTCTTGTCTATTCCAGTTTTTACTAAAGTTGTCTTTCGCACTAATCGCTGCCCTTGCCACACCTTCTGTCAATGTACCTGCACCTACCGGAATCTCCTCATTGATGTCCATAATGGTCATGCGTTTTTCACTGCCGAGTGCTTTGCGGATACTACGTAAATTATGATTTGCCCCAATGCGTCTTTCGAGATAGACGAGTCGCTCCGATTGTGGCTCAATGCAAACAACCTGTGCGCCAAGTGCCAGCCACGTCTCGGTCCGATAGCCCAATCCGCCACCTATATCATAACACAAATTGCCCGATTCTATGAGTTCTGCATAGAATTTTTTAAGTCGCTTTTTGCCGAATGGCTTGCTGTATAGTGTCAGCCACGACTTAGCCACGTCTATTGTTTTTTGAATATCGCTTGCCATAGCGCAAGATAGAAAAAAAAGTTGAAAGTTTCTGATTCTAAAGAATTAGGGGGCATGAAATTTAAAGTATTGATAACCAACATATTGAATGTTGACTTAAAAACTATTTGAAGACTTTTCAAAAATAATTGCACGCGGAGAGCGCAGAGAACGCAGAGTATTGATTATCAGACCTCTGCGTTCTCTGC